>CAYLZH010000096.1:0-15780 GCA_964388245.1 uncultured Bacteroidales bacterium | reverse complement strand
TGTATCAATTAAATATTCCTTTCGGCCCATTCGTCTCGTGATTTATCAATCATCCCTGCTAATTCAAGAGCTCTATCAGCGGAAAAAATACCTTTTTCGAGAGTAGGTTTTGTTTCAGCCTTGCTCTTTCTATACACCAAGCGGATAATTTGTGCTTTTTCCAATCCTTTCAATATTGTCAGAGCACTATGATCAATTATTTCAACCTGTACAACATTCATAATTTTTTAATTTTATCCAAAGGTACGAAATGTTTTTTTGTTGAAACGTTGAGCAGTTGAAGGGTTAAAGTGGCTTAATACTTCAACAAATAAACCATTCAACTTTTCAACTCTTGGGTTCAACTCTTCATCAATAAACATTTAAACTGTCTCGAAATAGGTATCTCCATCCTCAGGATCATAATGTTCGTTGATCCAAAAGAATGTGTATAGGTCTTCTTCTCCAATGTTAATTATGTTATGGGTAAACCATATTGGCATATCGACAAAGCTGGGTTGTGTTCCATCCAACTCGAAACTTAATACCTCATCGGTTCCGATCTTTCTTAGTTCAATCCGAGCCTTTCCTTTGATAACAGCAAAACGTTCTGCTTTGCGGGTGTGAAAATGGTTTCCGCGTGTGATACCAGGAACAGTTGTTGAAAAGGATACTTGTCCTCCGCTGTTGAGTTTAACTGTTTCGACGAAACTACCTCGGTCATCGGTGTTTAATTTTAGGTGGAAAGGGAAAAACGATTTATGATCGATGTAGCAAAGGAAAGTATTAAAAAGGTTTTTTTCGAATGCATTACCCAAATCGGGTATTTCTCCATGGCTGTAATATTTGTCCTTGTAATCCTCCAGAAGTCCCAACACATAAGATACTTTTACTTCGCTGGTATGTGGGACAGGATAAGTACTTATAGAATACGGATGACCCTGATACACTTCGTTACAGGGTAAACACGGATTGGACGGATTTTCACTGATATTTATATCCGTGTTGATCTGTTGTATTCGTGCCTGCCCCGCTTTTTCGGCGGTGGTTATCTGTGTTCCATTTTCCTTAATTTTAATAAGAAATTCTTGTACCAGTTCTCCCACATAAATCAATTTTACATGGCCATCGACATCGATGAAAGGTTTTTCACCATGTGTTAGCTGATGACAAAAAGTGGCAATGAAAGAATTATAGTAAGGGTGTCCGAATGGCCCAAAAACATTGGGAATGACAAATCCCGTAAATTGAGCATTATTTCGCTCGGCCCATTGTATCAATAGTTCCCTGCCTTCCTTCTTGGATTTCCCATAGGGATTATCGCGTTCTTCCTGTGTAGAGGAGGAAAACAAAATATGAGGGGTTGAATGGGTTTTATCGCAGGCATCAATCAATTGTTGCACCAACTGGATGTTTTTTTCATAGATAATGCGGGGATCATTATGACGGTTCAAAGCTGCCAGGTGTACAATGGCATCGCATTGTGATACGAAATTTTCCAGGGTTTCTGCTGTATCAAAATATTCATCCTTGAATGGGATGCGTTCGAAGGTATCGGGATATAAACCCAAGGTGTGGTAAAGATGTGTACCTATGAAGCCAGCTTGACCTGTAATACCTACTTTAATCATAATTTTTTTTTGGAACACAGCCTGCCCCGATAATTCAGGGGATGAGACGGATTGAACGGATTTGCATAGAAAAATAAGAGATTATTTGTAACATTTGTGCGTGCCCCGCTTGGGCGGTGGCTATCAGTGTTCTAAATATTAATCTGGATATTGTTCTACATCTTCGCCTAAAATATCTTTTCGGATTAAAGGTAGTTTTAACAACAATTGTTTTGTCCTTTCAACATCCAAGCGTTTTGTGTTATGTGAATGGTACTCCTCAATTTTGGCCATGTCAGGCTCACCTTCTGAAAAATATTGATTATAATTTAAATCCCTTGTATCAGCAGGAATCCGGAAGTATTCTTCCATATCAACGGCTTTTGCCATTTCCTCCCGGTTTACAAGAGTTTCATATAATTTTTCACCATGTCGCGTACCTATTATCTTGATATCGTTATCTGCTTTATATAATTCTTTTAAAGCCTTTGCTAGAGTTGCTATTGTTGAAGCGGGTGATTTTTGAACAAACATGTCACCTGGTTTCCCATTATTAAAGGCATACAATACCAGATCAACAGCATCTTCCAGGGTCATCATAAACCGGGTCATATCCGGATCGGTAATGGTTAATGGTTTTCCCTGCTTGATTAAATCTACAAACAAAGGAATTACAGAACCTCTTGAGGCCATTACATTGCCATAACGCGTGCCACACATAATAGTACGATTTGCATTACGACTCTTGGCAGCCATGACCTTTTCCATCATTGCTTTCGAAAGGCCCATTGCATTAATCGGATAGACTGCTTTATCTGTGCTGAGTATCACCACATTTTTTACTCCATTCTGATCGGCAGCATCCAGTACATTATCAGCGCCAATTACATTTGTTTGAACAGCCTGCATCGGAAAAAACTCGCATGAAGGGACTTGCTTTAAAGCTGCTGCATGAAAAACATAATCGACTCCATACATAACCTGATCCACACTTCGCTTATCCCGGACATCGCCGATATAAAATTTGACATTGGGATTATTTAATCTTTTTCGCAGATCATCCTGCTTTTTCTCGTCACGTGAAAAAATACGGATTTCTTTGAAGTCATCGATTTTTGCAAATCTATTTAACACGGCATTCCCAAAGGAACCGGTACCGCCGGTTATAAGTAGAGTTTTGTCTTTGAACATAGATTATTTGTTATAATTTATAGTCGTATGCTGTGCGTCCAGGCTACGCTGTCAATTGCACTGTGTGCGTCATTGTTGGTCATTTGGCTGCACCGTAATTTGAACTGCGTGCGTATTTTGTTGTCATTTGGCTTCGCCGTCATTTGTTGTCCTACTACGCTAAAAAACAGCCAGCCTGCCGTAGGCATGGCTTCGGAGGATAAATAATTTGTTGTCATTAATAGTCGTTTGGCTATGCTGTAATTTGTTGTTAAAAACTGGATACTAGATACTTGATACTGGATGTCCCGATACGTGCCTTTCGGGATCTTTACTTCGTTACGACTGGTTACTTGATACACAGGACTGCCGACTGAGGACTAATAACTCGATTCTAGCTACTGCCGACTGTGGACTGAAAACTGCCTACTGGTTTGTGCAACACTGTCATTCATTGTCATTAGTAGTCATTCATAGTCATTAAGTTGGAACTGCTGTTTTCTTACTGCCTACTGAAGGCTGTGGACTGTGGACTGGTTTTAGGCTGCGCCGAATAATGCACTACGTGTGTAATTTACTCCGTGTATCTTGTTGTCATCAAGTAGTTATTAGCAGTGCGTGCGTCATTAATTGTCATTTTTTTGTAATTAAAAGCTTTTCTAATTGCTTGTCGAAAGTGAAAACGGTATCTTTGTTTACATGATTATAAGCCACCAATAAAGCATCAACTATTTGCATACTTCTCCCTAACAACTGCTGTCCAAATATCAGCTTCTTTCTCTCTTAATCGGATATTCTTGTATTTTGAAAGTCTCGCCGCTGCACTTTTCTTATGCGTTACGCTTATTTTCTTTCGGGTTTTATTCATCCTAGTAGAAACAAGAATATCAACCTCCTCTCCTACAAATTGGGTCAATCCACTTATGGTGAGAGTGTCTGAATTTATGATATGTCGTATTCTAAGCTCGTGCATGTCTATTGTTTAAGCTTTAAATTTACGATTTTCCCTTATGTTAGCAAAACGACCACTAATTAAATAACATCAATACAAATGGTCACTACATAGTCATTAGCTACGCGCCTGCCCCGTTCTTCGGGGTCATTAAATTGTCATTTGTTTCACACCATTGATTGTTTCACCTTATACTGCATGATACCCACCGGTCTTTTTGCTTCCTTTTCTTTCTATCAAGCCTTTTTTCAGAAATACCTGGATGTATTTATCGATTGTGCTAAATGGTATATCCATTTCTGATGACAGTTCTTTTGCCTTTTTCCCTGGCTCGGCTTTAATTTTCAAATAAACCATATACTGTCGTTCATTTAATTCGCCATTTAATTCGCCATTTAATTCGCCATTTAATTCGCCATTAGCAATATTCGATACACTTACATTTTCGGCCGAAGTCTCGAAAAAGCGAATATCTAAAGGGACTTTTGTAACGAAAGTATCGTTCTCCAGGAACTTAATATCTTCGCTTCCAGAATAAGCTTTTGAATACTTGTAAACCTTTCTAATACCTGTCCCCAGCTCCTCCGAACGTCCCATTTGTGTAAACATTTGGGCAACATGAGGATTCTTTGGGAATGGCTCGAAATCCGATGGCAACAGCTGGCCATAGCTATGTGGTTTATTTGCATTTTTAACTTCCAGCCTATTAGGATAAATAATAAAGGTACTGGGAAATGCATTCGTATATTCTCGGTGTATAAGAATGTTAGCTACAATCTCCCTAAAAATATTTTCGCGCAGCGAAATCCTTTGGTCTCCTTCAAGATAAAATTTATCAGGTAGATGTTTGGCTACAAACTTCATTAACACATCATAAGCCTCTACCAAGTTGCAACGAATATTTTCTCGGTCATCATAACGTTCCTGGTCTCGTACCCTTAACAGTGCATCAATTTTATAGTGAGGCAAGGCACTTCCAATGGTTTCAGGTTTTCCGAAAAGGAGCAAAGCTGCCATCGTGAACCCCTCTTTACCGCTTGCAAAGTCTTTTCTCCATAATCCAGCAGTTTTAAAGAACTCCATATCGTTCAATTCGTTCCATGGATGTTCGGGCCTTTGGATACGGATTAATTTTCTTACCCTATCAACAATACCATCTTCAAAATCTGCAACCTGCAAGTACGGATATATCGTATTTTCGGAATACAAGGAACTCTTTCGTAAATACAAGTTTTTGATTTGCTCGCTTGTATTCAATTCAAAATCACCATCAGTACTGCGGTCGTAAATCTTGTTGCTGCACTTATGCACCTGCGATGATATAGGAACAAAAACATGAATAAGGGTTTTTCCTTCAACCTCCACTGTTTTGGCATCCAATAGAAATGACGGAAACAATTTCTGAGGATTATTACTCAAGTTTACCAAATCTTTGCACAGGGCTTCGACACTACCTTTATTTACCCCTTCGACAACCTTGTTATCATTCACTCCCAACAAAAGGTTCCCTCCTGAATGGTTGAGAAATGCACACACTGTTTCAAACAGGTTTGACGGTAATTGGTCTTTTGCCCGCTTAAACTCAACGGTGAGCCCCTCACCCTGCTTGATAATATGTTGCAATTGATATTTTGTCATCCTATATCTTGAATCTATAAGCGGATATTTTCTTTTTCATCAAATTTAACAAATTAAACAGATAGCACCTGTGGTGCTTAAGTATCGTAGATATTAATTCGTTAAATCTGCGTAATCCGATGATTTGTTTTTTTTTGTAATTCATTGTCATTTGCATGAGGCGTAAGTTACTACGCGTCATTTATGATATCGCTGTGCTAAGTTACACGGACTTGAGCATCGGTTTTTCGATTGCTTGTTTTCCTTGTCCTAAGCTGTTGTCTGACCCGAGTAGAAAATCGTTTGCTATCCGGGTTTGCAATTTATGATAATCATCGAGGTTAATTTGAAGGTCGATACAATTAATCTGTTTCAGCCATTCTGTTGGAAAGGAAATCAATCTTTGCTCTACATCAATTTCATTAATTATTGCTTTGTGTTTTGCGTGCAAGAAAATATCTTTCCAGTTAAAACTATAGTTTTGAGCCAAGTGTATAATATCAAACATATCTTTAGGCTCGTCTCTCCCAACTATTGCTGTTAACTTATTGGTCATAATATTGATTGGAGTATCTACTAATCCATATAGGTACTTCATGGGTTTATCGTAATAATACTCAACATCATTAACAAACTCAATCTTTAGCCTCACATCTTCCTCTTCGATATATAGCCTTGTGAAATCTTCTGAGAATAAAGCCTCTTCAATGTTCACCTGAAATTCTTTAACAACTTCCTTTCTAATGATCGCTATCCTGGATGAATATTCTGGATCGCTATTCACAAAGAAGTCAAGATCGTCGCTGTATCTATGGTCTAAATAAAAGCGACCTAATGCTGTACCTCCAGTAAGGTAAAAAGGTTGTTTAAGTTTAGCCCACCAAACTAAGAACTTATCTTGTAGCCTGTATAACTTCTTGTAATCGATGTCGGATGAATTCATATTTTACCCTAAGCGATTTCGTTCTGAGTTGGCTTATGGTATCATTTGTAAGGTATGCTAATATTTCATTGGGTGTAAACAAGTACAAGACAGTAAACCAGGGATAGGATTCAATGACCTTTTTGAAAATCATCGCCTTAGAGTAGTGCCCTGCTCGCTCAGCTTTCCCATTCAGCACATCATCAATTTCATCTATTGAAATATTATAATCCCAAATAAGTTGATCCAGAAGCCTATGCTTTTTTTGATCTATCATTCTTTTCCAAAAATCCGATAAAAAACGCTGCGCTTATTTATTGTCATTTGCCTGCAGCGTAATTTGCTATGCGTCATTCATTGTAATTGATCCGCAAGCAGATTTTTCTTTTTATCCTGCCTAATCTTTAAATGGATTCAAAATCGTAATATCGCGATTGATGCTCTGAAAATCATTTACATTACGAGTTACCAAGGTTGCATTATTGCAAATCACTGTTGCTGCAATGATTGCATCTGGAAGCATTATCTTTTTAGTCCTGCGAATTTCAATAACCTTAAGGATAATGTCATTTCGCAACTGTACAATGGATAAGTTTACACAAAGCTGCTCTATAATAGTCCTCTCATCATCCGAGTCAAATGGATAACCTAAGGCTTCCATATAGGTAATAATTGAAATCTAAAGTTCATCGTCAGGGCCGGCAATCTTAGATAAAGCGAGTTCTCCTTTTGAAAGATAAATAAGAATGTTTGTATCGAGTAATTTAATCCCACTCATCCCTAATCTCCCTTTGCCATTTTACAGGATCTCCAATTTTTGCGAACAAAGCTCTTCCTGCCTTTTGATCCAACACTTTCTTGAGCATCATGTATTGATTTTCATCTTTAAAGGAAGCTCTGGGTTCAACCTGAACATCTTCAACAATGTTCATAGTGTTTAACAGGCTCATCAATAATCTTGTATCCTTGTCGTTTCTTAAAGAAACCCGTAAAGTATTCATAGCTCCCATATTTTAGTATCAACAATATATCAAAGATACGATAAAATAATTCTTCGAGTAATATGTTGTTATTTACCCTGAGGGACGTAAACTATAATTTATGGTAAAGTGAACTAAAGGTTGTCAGAACGTAAGCTGTGATTAATAGTCATTTGCCTGCGGCGTACGTTGCTATTTGCTATTCTTGGTGTTTCCCAAGAGATTTCCAAACAATCCAGCCAATTGAGAGATTGTATTTGTAACTACCTCTTCGCTTTCGACAGGGATTTTAATGGATGTTTTTCCTTCCTCGTCTTTTTCGATGAAGTTATTTAGATTAAGTTCTCCGCTTTGTACTTTACCAAGAGTCTGTCCCAGTTTAGCAATAAATCCTGTCCCTATTGTCAGCAACTCTGCAAGCTCGTTGTTTTGGGATTGGGGCCCGGGTTTATTTTCAGGGCTGCTTTCCGGTGCCGAAGTTTCTAATTCAGGTTCATTGACAAGTTCTTGTTTCCTTGTTTCTTCAAAATCGCTTAGTGGAGTAGATTCCAATTGCTTTTCGACATCCTGCGTATCCTGATCTTCTGAAAGATACTGTTCGGTTTCTACTTCATCCAGGTCTTCAACGGTCTTCATCAATTTCTTAAATCTTGATTCATCCATTATTACCTGATCGTCGCCACCATCCAATACACCTTCGAACATATTCTTTTTAAAACCAATAACCCCCAATATGCGGTGTTCAATCGTTCCTTTGGATATGAAATTTATTACCTGAACAGTTTTTCTCTGGCCTAAACGATGTACGCGGGCGATACGTTGTTCCAAAACAGCAGGGTTCCAGGGAAGATCAAGGTTTATTACTACATTGGCTGTCTGCAGGTTAAGCCCAACTCCGCCGGCATCGGTTGATAAAAATACCCGCTTGTCTTTATCTTCCCTGAAATTGTCGATCAGGTCCTTACGCTTTGCAGAAGGTATAGCCCCATGCAGATATTCATAGCCAATTTTCATCTTACGTAATTCACGTCCTACCAGCCTGGTCATCCGTTCCCATTGGCTAAATATCACAACCTTTTCATCGCCACTTTCAAAAATCTCTTTCAGGATGATTATCAGTTCGTCAATTTTTTTATCAAAGCGTGTTTCCTGGTCGAGGATGTATGTACTATCACTGACCATACGCATACAGCCGAGTGACATCAACAATCGCTGCCGATCTTTTTCGGACAAGAATCCAAAGCGACGCCATTTGTTTACTAACCGTGAAACCGTATTCTGGTAATCATCGTGAATTTCTGCTTGTTCCTGAGTAATATCAACAAAGAAATTTTTATCAATCCTATCGGGAAGTTGATCTAAAATCTCGGTTTTTGTCCTGCGGATCATAATGTCGTCGAGGGCTTCCCTGATTTTGCCCAGATCTTTATACCCAATTACTTTCCCTGTTTCATCTACAAGTTGATGGGCATCTAAAAACCGGAACAGAGCACCCAACTTATAAGGATCGATAAATTCAATAATAGAGTGTAATTCGTCCAGTTTGTTTTCCAGGGGAGTACCTGTTAGCACGATTGCATATTGCGAATTGAGTTTCTTAAGACCCTGTGCTGTTTTAGTCTTCCAGTTTTTAATCCGCTGTGCCTCGTCGAGGATAACCAGATCGAATTCATTCTCATTCAAATAATCAATGTCGTTCAGTCCAACTCCATAACTTGCGATTTTATAGAATTCTTCTGTTCGGTAGTGCCGGATTCGTTTATCAAGGTTTCCTTCCACCACCCTAACACTACGGTCGGTAAATTTACTGATTTCATTTTTCCACTGATATTTAAGCGATGTTGGACAGATAATCAGCACACTGTTTAGGTTCATGTAATTTGCAAGAATTTCGGTGCTTGCAATTGCCTGAATGGTTTTTCCCAGTCCCATATCATCGGCAATAATTATCCTACCTGCTTTTGCTGTTTTTAATACCCCTTCCTTTTGATATGGATAAAGATCGGCCCGAATTAACGATTCAAAACTTTTGCTTTCGCTCCCATCAGAAAATTCTTCATCAATTATTTGTTTCCTGATGGTCTTTCCACGTTCTTCAATAATATAATCCAGGGCATCGGGGTATACTCTGAATCCGGGATCAATGTCCCTTGCTTTGGTAATAAAATCATTAAGCTCAAAATACTTGTGTTTCAGCAAATATCTGTCTTTGTCAAAGTATTTTTCAGCATGTAATTGAATTAAATCGCTGTTGGTAGTTCCAATCCGTAGAAAGACTTGCCGGTTCTTTCCATATTTAAGGCTTATTGAGGAATAGGGCTTTTGATTTCCTTCCATCCAATATGAATCATTTGCAGGATCATCTTTTAAGCCTTTCAGGACAAATTCGATATGTTTGCAAGTACCCAGTTCATTGATCTTAAAATCGGGGCAAGAACAGAAATTATCCCCAAATTCATAACTCCGGATAGCCACCTTGTATGTGTTCCCCGACTCAGGGTTAAATACTTTAAAATCTGAAAAAACAGGCACATCACCAATATTCCTGACCTGAAAGTTTTGTTTCATGGCAAATTGTTTTCTAAGTGCAATCTGCCATTCTTCAACGGTAAGGTCATCAGGTTTACGGTAGTACGGAACCTTTCTTTCTTTTTCTTTTTTATTTTCCTCCATTGGAATCCGTTACTCTATTTTTGTAGATGATTTATACTGGGAATCAAGGGCTAAAGTTAAATTGTCACGAAGTGGCTAAATCTCAATAACCGTGGGTGTAAATCCATGGAATCTGAAAACCAACCACTCCAGCCACGGAGTGGTTGAACCGCAAAATCAAAGTTCAGCCAACTTCGTGGCTGGATTTTGTTTTGTCCTCGTGCCGTGGGTTTGCACCCACGGTTATTCAAATATCACCCTTTCAGAGTTTTTCAATCAGTTGGTAGTTCTGGTTACAATTCCTTAATCGTCTCCAAATCAGAAAGAGTTTCTAATACGAGGCCTCTGCATAAACCAGGAACTTAATGAAATCATGCTTATATTCTCTTCGTCCCTACCCCTCAACAATATTATAATACTCTTTGAGGCTCTTCGAACCTGGCAGTCTGTTTCATGCAATTCAAACTTAGGGAGTTCCGGGCTAATTTTATGAACTATAATAGCTAACCTGAATGCTTCCTGATATCCTTCCAGGTCATTTTAGAATTTTATCTTATAAAGTTGTAGGTTGTAAGTTTATTGACATTTGTTTTTTAACCTAAAACTAATAACCAGTAACTGAATTCTAAAAATTAATAATCTTTAACTTACAACTTTAACCTTATTCTACCGGCCAAATCTTCTTCCCACTCAAATAATCCAACACCTTCTCGCCATCTGTTTCGGTGGGTTTGAGAGAAAGAGCCGGATTCGACGGAATATCATAATTCAGGTCTACTCCAGGAATATTTTGTACCTTCCCTTCTTCGGCCTGGGTGTAAAGATCGTCTTTGCCATGCTGACGACAAGTTTCAATATCTGCATCCATATAAACTAAATGGAATCGTTCAAATCCGACAATTTCAGCTAACTGCTGCCTGATATGCTCATTGGGTGAAATGAATGAGCACACTGTTATTATTCCCTGATCGTTTAATAACTTACAAATATGTGCTACCCGACGAAGATGTTCAGCTCGATCGGTAGGTGTAAAATCCAACTCACGACTTAAGCCTGACCGTACAGATGTACCATCCAATAAGACTGCCACTGCACCCATATCGAAAAGTTTGCGTTCGAGGGTAAAGGCCAGTTGGTTTTTTCCTGAACCATGTAGGCCGGTAACCCAAATAGTACCACCTTTTTGGTTGTTTCGCTTTTCACGCTCAGCTAATGAAATTAGACTTTGTCCTTTATGGATTTTCTTGATCTCTTTATCTGTTATACGCGATGGTAAATCTTTACTTGCCATCCTGTCGATGATCATCCCAACGGCACAAGTATTATGTGTTATTGGATCAATCAGAATAAAGGCACCGGTAGAACGATTCTTCTTATAGGGATCGAAATATATCGGTTTATTGGTTGTAATTACAACCCGGCCGATTTCATTCAGTTCAAAAAATTCTTTGTTTGATTTGTGAAGGGTATTAACATCGATTTTATACCTGATCTGATCAATCCTTCCTTTTGTGGTATTGGTTGTATGCTTTACCAAAAACTGTGCATTTGCATCCATGGGATTTTCATCCATCCATACAAGCATTGCTTCGAAATGCCTTTCGATACGGGGCATATTATTAGGGTGGACCAACATGTCGCCCCGCGAAATATCTATTTCGTCTTCAAGGGTAACTGTAACAGATTGTGGCGGAAATGCCTGATCTACTTCACCATCGTATGTAACAATCGACTTTACTTTGCTGAATTTTCGCGAAGGTAGAATCATCACTTCCTCTCCTTTGCGAATTATTCCGGAAGCTACTGAAGTTGAAAATCCACGAAACTCATTATCCGGTTTCAATACAAATTGAACAGGATAGCGTAGATCGACAAAGTTTCTGTCGCTGCTTACATGAATAGTTTCAAGCAGATCAAGAATACTTTTACCATGATACCATGGTGTTTTATCAGATAACTCAACAACATTGTCGCCTTTTAAAGCCGATAGTGGGATAAAATGAATATCAGGTATGTCGAGTCGGGTGATGAAATTTTTATAGTCTGCAACTATTTCATCGAAGCGTTCCTGGGAGAAATCCACGAGGTCCATTTTGTTTACAGCCAGAATAACATGTTTTATCCCTAAAAGTGAAACAAGGAAGGTATGCCTTTTGGTTTGGGTGATCACCCCATTTTTTGCATCAACAAGAATAATGGCCAGGTTGGCAGTAGAGCCACCGGTAACCATATTACGGGTATATTGCGTATGCCCCGGGGTATCGGCGATAATGAATTTTCGTTTATTTGTAGCAAAATAGCGATAAGCCACATCGATAGTGATTCCCTGTTCACGTTCGGCCTTAAGGCCATCTAACAACAAGGCATAGTCGATTTCTTCACCTGCATGTCCAACCCTTTTACTATCGCGCTCCAGGGCAACTAATTGATCATCATAAAGTTTTTTACTATCAAATAAAAGACGGCCTATCAGCGTTGATTTTCCATCATCAACCGATCCTGCAGTTAATAATCGGAGAAGGTCTTTTTTCTCATCCTGATTAAGGAAGGCTTGTATGTCGAGGTTAGATGTGTTATTCATATCTTATAATATTAGTTACTAGTTAAATGATTCTAGTTGCTTGTTGTTGGTTGCAGATTACATGTTCGAATTCTACCTCCAGCTTGTTTCAACATATTGCAAAAACTTGTTTATTTTCTTTCCTAACTCCAGATATTCTCCTAATAATTCTTTCCAGGCTACCTGATCTTTGTATAATTCTATTAACATTTCAATTTGTCCGGTACATTCATCACATGAGGCTTGTGAGTAAACTAAAAACTTAATAAAATCAGCCTTATATCTTCTTCTTCCATATCCTTCTGTAATTGCATCTTTAATCCCTTTTGATGATCTCCTTATCTGACTTCCTTGTTCATATAACTCAAACTTAGGTAGTTTAAGAGATTCATGATGTACTTGGACAGCTAGAGAAAAAGCAAACTTATATATTTCTAAATCATGATATCCAGCCATCCTCTGCCTTTTCAACCAGTAACCAGAAACTATCACCTAGTATCCAGCAACAAGAAACCAGCACCTAAAAATACCCTTCCCTCTTTTTTTGTTCCATACTTCCATCCTGGTCAAAATCGATAACACGGGTTGTACGTTCCGATTTTGTGGTGGTCATCATTTCTTCAACAATTTTTTCAATCGTATCAGCATCGGATTCGACAGCACCTGTTAACGGATAGCAACCCAATGTTCGAAAACGGACCAATCTCATTTTAGCTTGTTCGGCCAATTCCTTTGGCATTCTTTCATCGTCGACCAATACTAAAGCTCCATTATACTCTACAATCGGTCGTTCCTTTGCATAGTACAATGGAACAATCGGGATATTCTCGAGGCGTATGTATTGCCAGATATCTAACTCAGTCCAGTTCGATATAGGAAATACCCTGATCGATTCGCCTTTATGCACTTTGGCATTGTAAATATTCCATAGTTCGGGTCGTTGGTTTTTAGGATCCCACTGATGAAATTTATCCCGGAAGGAAAATATCCGTTCCTTTGCCCGCGATTTTTCTTCATCACGACGGGCCCCACCAAATGCTGCGTCGAATCCATACTTATTGAGTCCCTTTAGCAATGCCTGGGTTTTCATTACATCAGTATGAACCTTGCTTCCATGGGTAAACGGCCCGATCCCTTTTTCGAAACCATCCTTGTTATAATGAACGATCAGGTTCCAACCTTTTTCTTTTGCATAATTATCACGAAATTCTACCATTTCACGGAATTTCCACTTTGAATCAATATGCATGAGTGGAAATGGAACTTTTCCCGGATAAAATGCCTTTTCAGCCAGGCGCACCATTACTGATGAATCCTTTCCTATTGAATATAACATTACGGGATTCTCAAATTCGGCTGCAACTTCACGAATAATATGAATCGCTTCGGCTTCTAATTCCCTGAGGTTTGTTAAACTATAATTATTTTGTGCCATAGAATGAAATTATGTCCAGTAATTGTCAAACGAAAAAAAAATAGAAAGGTTATAAGCTTTGAAATTGATAATTATTGTACGGGGTTTTCTTCATTGTAAACTACCAATTGGGCAGTATTTAAATTGTTCTCATGATTAAATCCTTTGGGGCTAACACATAGCCTTACAACCTTGCATGAACCAAATCCTTCGGCAAAATACCTTTCACATCATATACAATTGTACCAGTATCTTTATGTGATTGAAGGTCTATTTCCATAAACTCGTTGTGAGCCACTGCGAGTATGATTGCCCCATAACCATTTCCTTCCGGGAAGTTATTTAATATTGATATTCCATACTCGTGGTATACCTCATCGATATTTGCCCAGGGATCGTAAATATCAACCGTCATGCCATAGCTTTTTAGCTCATGAAAGATATCAATAGCCCTTGTGTTACGAATATCGGGGCAATTTTCCTTGAAGGTAATACCCAGCATAAGGGCTTTATTATCCTTAACCTGAAGCCCTGACTTGAGCATCAACTTAACGACCTCACCTGCAACATGTGCCCCCATCGAGTCGTTTAGCCTGCGGCCAGCTAAAATAATTTCGGGATGATAACCGACTTCCTGTGCCTTTTGCGCAAGATAAAATGGATCGACACCTATACAATGCCCACCTACCAAACCAGGTCGGAAAGGCAGAAAGTTCCACTTGGTTCCGGCTGCTTCAAGTACTTCGAGGGTATCTATACCCATCAGCGTAAATATTTTAGAAAGTTCATTCACAAAAGCAATGTTAATATCACGTTGCGAGTTTTCAATTACTTTAGCTGCTTCGGCAACCTTTATACTTGCTGCCAGGTGCGTTCCGGCTGTAATTATTTCTTTGTATAGTTCATCAACTTCTTTACCTGTTTCGACTGTAGAACCTGAAGTTACCTTTTTAATTGTAGTAAGTGTATGTACTTTATCTCCAGGATTTATACGTTCGGGTGAATAGCCAACATAAAAATGTTCGTTCATTTTCATTCCTGAGATATTCTCAAGGACCGGAACACAATCCTCTTCGGTTGCACCGGGATAAACTGTCGATTCGTAGATCACAATATCACCATCATCAAGAACCTTTCCAACAGTTTCCGATGCCTTGATTAAAGGAGTCAGGTCCGGCCTGTTATTTTTATCGGTTGGTGTGGGTACTGCAATTATATAAATTTCTGCATCCTCGATATCTTCAACATTTGTTGTAAGATAAATCCCTTTATCTGAGTCATCGAAATTATTCTTCAGGATATGAATAACTTCCTGTAAGTCCTTGTCTTCAACTTCGAGTGTTGGATCATGTCCCAGGTTGAGCTCATCTACCCGATCCTGGTTTATATCGAATCCTACAACTTTACGTTTCTTACCAAACTCTACGGCAAGTGGCAAGCCCACATAACCTAATCCAATTACTGCAATGGTTTTCATGAATTACTTCTGTTGATATTTAGTGAGATAGCTTTTTGTTTTTGTCGAACAATATGAAGAGTGTAACCGGGTCCTTAATCTATATTTTTGTCTTGTAAACAAAATTTAGAATATACAGAATTTGCTAACGGCCGGATACAGCTTCGCCTCGTAAGTCCCAGTGTAAAAACTGCAACTAAATGATAATCTTAAATGTAGGTCTAAACTGCCGCTTGCAAATGTTCGACCTTATTTTTATGGACCTCGGCAACAAGTGACATTCCTAATTGCTCAATGCGGATCTTCAGTTTATGTTTACCGACTTTTTCAATCTTGCCGGTTTGCCCCTGAAGTGGTCCATCCGCAATTCTAACCGATTCATCCGGCACAAAAGTAATGGAATGATCAGTTACTTGCTCTAAAAAAACTTTTATATTCTCAATTTCATATTCCTTAACTATAGCAGGT
>CAYLZH010000095.1:0-15850 GCA_964388245.1 uncultured Bacteroidales bacterium | reverse complement strand
TTCAAGGTCAATTACTTTGTTGTTGATGTAAGGAATAATTGGAAGGTCGTCATTAATCAACTCTTCTGAATTAGAGACAAACCATTTATAATGGTATTTCTGTGCTAAAATGTTGTCTATAGTGAACTCTTTATAATCGAGTTTATAACACTCTTTGAAATAGTTATAGAAATCCTTTGCTTTAAATGTCACTTTATAATGTATTAATCTGTCTCAAAATTAAAATATAACTGTAGTTTTCATAAAATGTGCTGCAACGGTGAGAATATGGGGCGTTTGGTATTTAAAAGCTCACAACTTTCCAACAGCTACAATATTTCATTAATTGTACTCATGCTCAAAATTAGCACTAATCACCAAATGACCAATATTTATAGTGTATGCCCTGCATGAGCTTACTCCCGTAAGCTGTGAATAAATTGGAAAAATACAAATTTATTCTTCAAAAGCAAGCAGGTGTGTGCACTCATATATATCCAGAGGGTGAACTTAGCAAAGCGTTCTCATGAGCGAAGCGAGTAAAGTCCCTTACAGGCTTGTTGGGAAAATTGTACTGAAAGGTTGAAACCGGGGAGTACAAGCCTGCTAATAAGCCGCACTTTTTGCTTGTGCAAAAAGTAGTGGTTGCCGGTGACGGCAGCAGTGACGGAACCGAGGACGAAGGACGAGCTCACAACCGAAGGGAGTAACATTGCGGGACTACAAAAGCCGGTACTGATCCCGACTTTCGGTACGGGACAGGCTGAACAGAACTTAACTTTGCACTGTGGTTCTAAACTTGCCCACAACGTTAGGCAGTGAGTAGTGCGGGATTATATGCAGTTATGTTCCAATCAACTCAAATTTCCCAAAAACATGATTACTTTCCATTTCCTTCTTCGCCCGCATTACTTATAGCTATTGTTAGCATTTGTTTTAATTCTTTCGAAGTAGGAACTTTCCCTTTTAGATTTTCAGGAAGTTCATGAGTCAATTTGTATTCTGAAATTCCAATTGGTTTATTGCTTGTCTTTAATGCAAATTCAACCTCCATTTCATCTTTGGTAGGACACAAAATAATTCCAATTGAAGGATTATCATCATCTTGCTTTTCTTTACTATCAAGAAGCTCTAAGTAAAAATTCATTTTTCCTGCAAACTCAGGTTCAAATTCAACGGTTTTCAGTTCAATCGCAATCAAGCATTTCAAGAATCGATGATAAAAAAGTAAATCAATGAAATATTCTTTGTTGTTCAATGTCAACCTATACTGGTTTCCAATAAAACTAAATCCATATCCTAATTCAAGCAACAAGTCGCGTATTTTTTCAATCAAACGATTCTCCAATTCTCGTTCATGAACAGGTTTTGTAATTCCTAGAAAATCAAGATTATATTCACTCTTTAAAGCTTCATTTGCTTGTTCCGAGAGGTGCGATGGTAACGTCTTTTCAAAATTTGTTAACTTCTTATCAGCTACATGATGTTTATAGGCGTCGGCTTTAATTTGATTTAGTAATACGGCTCTACTCCAGCCTAATTTTGCTGTCGCTTCCAAATAATATTTTCGCTCATTCTCATTTTTCACTTGGTGAAGAATCAGCATATTTTGTCCCCAAGGAATCTGCTTGGCTAATTCGAATAAATCTGGGTTGTCTTTATATTCAAGATGAAATTGACGCATTCTCCACAAATTCTGTGGAGAATATCCTGATAATCCGTCAATTTGTTTTGTAATATCATTCGAAAGTTTTTCAACGATAGATTGCCCCCAGTTTTGCTTTTCCTGATGTTTTACAATTATCTCTCCAAGTTCAAAATTGTGTTCTATATGGTGCTTATTCAACGATTTAAATGCTTTATATCTTCTCGCATTAATCGTGTCGATTATTTCAGTATAAAAGTCTTTATATGCTACTATTTCGCTCATTTAAAATATCTTATAATTCTCTCACAACTGTGATAGATTTCAAAGATAAAACTTTCTCTCACAACTGCGAGAGAACTTTCGATTTCTTCTTTCTTAATAAATGCTAATAGAACACCTATTTATAGTGGATATCTACCCGAAACTGGGTCGATATACACAATAGCTTAGTAAATATTTTGCCTTTCCGGTTAATTATACATTGTTTTCCGGCCTGCAATAATTTATTGTTTGTCATGGTGTTTGGCTATTTTTCTTTCAGATGTAACACATTCTGATATAAAATCTAAAATATCCATAAACTTAAATACCGATTTTATACTTTTGGCACCTGTTTACATTTTGAAGTTTTAGACCATGCAAAAAGAACTGATTGTTTACAATACACTATCGCGGAAGAAAGAAAAGTTCGAAGCTCTTAATCCCCCGTTTGTTGGACTTTATGTTTGCGGGCCAACTGTTTATGGCGATGCTCATTTGGGTCATGCACGCCCGGCCATTACTTTCGATTTACTGTTTCGATGGTTAAAACACCTCGACTATAAAGTACGCTATGTGCGAAACATTACCGACGTTGGTCACCTGGAAAACGATGCCGACGAAGGCGAAGACAAGATTGCCAAAAAAGCCCGCATCGAACAACTGGAACCTATGGAGGTTGTTCAGTATTACTCCGATCGCTATCATGAAAATATGGAAGTACTAAATGTGTTGAAACCAAGCATCGAACCACGGGCATCGGGTCATATTATTGAACAACAGCAGATGATTGAGAAAATCGATGAGGCCGGTTTTGCTTACGAAGTTGACGGATCGGTTTATTTCGATGTGGAAAAATACAACAAAGATCATGCGTATGGAAAATTATCCGGGAGAAGTATTGAAGATTGTTTAAGCAGTACGCGCGAACTGGAAGGCCAGGACGAAAAAAGAAACTCATTCGATTTTGCCCTCTGGAAAAAGGCAAAACCTGAACATATTATGCGATGGCCATCGAGGTGGAGCGACGGCTTTCCGGGCTGGCACCTGGAGTGCTCGGCCATGAGTACAAAGTACCTGGGCGAAGAATTTGATATTCATGGAGGAGGCATGGATTTGCTTTTTCCTCACCATGAGTCGGAGATAGCACAGTCGACTGCAGCCAATGGCAAAGAGTCGGTGAAATACTGGATGCACAACAATATGATTACAATCAACGGGCAAAAGATGGGGAAATCGTTGGGGAATTTTATTACACTTGAGGAATTTTTTACCGGTTCACATCAAATGCTTGGGCAGGCTTATTCGCCAATGACAGTTAGGTTTTTCATTTTGCAGGCTCATTACCGGAGCACTGTTGATTTTTCGAACGAAGCCCTGCAAGCCAGCGAAAAAGGTTTTCAACGATTGATGAATGCTTTCGAAGTTTTGGAGAATATTAAACCTTCGGATAATTCAGGTATCGATGTAAAGGCTTTTGAAGAAAGATGCTATGCCGCCATGAACGACGACATGAACAGTCCTATACTGATTTCGCACCTGTTCGACATGGTTCGACAGATCAATTCGGTGGCTGACGGAAAGGAGCAAATCGATCGGAAAGGATTAGACTATTTAACAAAACTATTCCACACTTTTGTGTTCGATGTATTGGGATTGCGGGCCGAAGAAAGCCGGGCACAAGGCGATTCCAAAACAGCCGAACTAATGGACTTATTACTGAATCTGCGCCTCGAGGCCAAAACGAATAAGGACTGGTCGACCTGTGACCGCATCCGTGATGAGCTCAAAAACCTGGGCATTACCGTTAAGGATAAGAAAGATGGTTTCGAGTGGGAGATGAGTTAAAATCTAATCCTGTTTAATCTACAACTCAATTCCCGATTCAACAAAGCCTCCGAAAATACCAATACCATTTTCGATGTTCGAATAAATCTGAACAGGTTGCGAGAACGGATTATCATTGGAATACTGATACTGACGTGCTGTTTTCTGAAACCTGAAGTATTCCTCAGAGCATGATATTAATTTCACTTTGAATTGTACACCCTTCAATTCCGGGTAATAAAAATAATCGGGCATATAGAAACGAACAGTGTATTCTTTACCGTCAAAATTCTGATCTTTCAGAAACAAAAGGATATCGCTGTCCTCTTTGTTTAATATTGATTCGATATTTGGGTCGTCCGACAAAATGTTAATGGGATAATCGGAATAATTTTTCCAGTAGGTTTCAGCAGAATAAAGCTGAAGAATATAGAAATTGGCCTCATTTGCCGGATCTTGAAATGTTAATTCGAAATCAAATGTTGGATTTCCGTCGTGGAACGATTCAAGAGTGTCGATGCTTATCAAAGTTGCCGGACTGGGTATTCGATTGGCAGATTGAACAGAAGTATAACCATTGGCTTTTACCGATATTGTGTAGTTAGTTCCTTCTTCGGGTGTTGAACTAGAATAAAATATACCACTGTTATAATAAAGCTGCTCGCTAAAGTTGCCATCATCAGATGCTATTGTAACTTCTGCATTCGAAACAGGAAAAAAATTGTCATCTTCGAAAGAATTAAGACTATGCGAAACATAAACCTGCCACGGTTCGTCGGGTTCGAACGCAGAAATTACCACCAGTTTTGATTCCCTTTCCGGTATTTCAACATCAATAAAGGTATCGCACGCTGCAAATAGAACTATCGCAGATAATATAACCAGAAGGTTATGTAAATATTTTAAGGCTGATTTTTGCATTTTTCTAAAATTTAAAACTATAGGTAATTGTTGGAATAATAGGGAAAAGGCTCACTTGTTTTAAACCCTTGGTGCCATCATCTTTATAAGCTATGTAAAGGTAAAATGGATTTTTTTGGTTGTAGACATTGTAAGCGCTGAGGCTCCATTTGCTATGTCCCCATTTTTTTATTTTGGTGTAGTTAAGGCTAAGGTCCATGCGGTGATATGGTGGCATCCTGTAGTTATTCCTTGTTTCGATGTACTGAACGGTTTCATACCAACCGCCGTTGTTGATAAGTGGATTTACCAACAAGAACTGATCAAGGCCCAGGGTAAATGAATTTCCTGTGCCGTAAACCCAAACAAGCCCAATGTCGAATCTATCGCTAAATTGGTAAACTGCAGCAAGGCCTATGTCATGCCTTCTGTCGTATTTATATGGGAAAACTTCGCCATGGTTAATTTCTTCAAATTGCCGCTCAGTCCATGAAAGCGTGTATCCCAACCATCCGGTAAGCTTGCCGGTTTTCTTTTCAAGAAGGACTTCGGCACCATAACTCCATCCATTACCGGATTCAACTTTATTTTGCCAGTCGTTGTCGTTACCGAAAAAGCTTGTGCCATCGGCATACTCAATAAGACCCGTCATTTTTTTGTAATAGGCTTCGATGCTTAAATCCAGGTTTAGGGGTAACGAATGTGCATAACCCAGGGCTACCTGCCATGCATATTCCGGTTTAATCCGGTCGGTTGTGGGAACCCAAAGGTCTGTTGGCAAACCAAGGGTCGGATTTGTTAATAGGTGAAGATATTGTGCCATGCGTGAGAAAGAAAGTTTAACGGAGTTTTTCCTGCTCAACAAAAACCGGCCTGAAATCCGTGGCTGTAACGAAAAATATTGTTTTTTGTTAACAAGAAAAGCAGTAGCATGAAAGCCAAAGTTCACTTTGAATAAATCACTGATTTTGTAATCATCTTCAAAATAAACATACATCTCGTTGGCATGCTGATTTTCTGAACCAAATGAAGTGTCGATGTAAGCTTCTTCGTAGTCGATTGTAAACTGGTTTACGCCTGGCGTAAAAGTATGGTTTGTGTTTCCTGCGCCAAAACGGATATAGTGCTTAGGATTGGGCATGTAATCGAAATCCGTTTTTACGGTCCAGTCTTTAATACCTGAATAAAAATTTTGAAAATATCCAAAGTTATTGGTTACACCATTATCTGTTTCAGTGGTTTTATAATTTTGTTCGATCTCGTATTTGTAACGGCTGTAGGTAAAGGTGGTATTGCTGAAAAGCTTCGGATTGAAGATGTAATTCCATCGTAAAGCCCAAATCAGATTGCCCCAGTCAAGGAAATCGTCTACTTCATCGGTCGAGCTAAAACCCTGGTACGAGTATGAATCGGAATATGTTGCGCCAAACTTGTCGAGGCCTGTATATAGCGAAAGATATAACCTGTTCCGGTCCGAAAATTTATGGTTGATTTTTGTGTTGATGTCATAGAAAAAGTAATAGGGAGCAACTTCATTTTCAGGAATAAATGGTTTTATCAGTAAATCAATATAAGTTCTTCGTACCGATACAATAAACGAGGTTTTATCTTTTAGAATAGGGCCCTCGAGGCTTAACTTCGAGGAAATCAGCCCAAGTGATCCTTCGCCATGTAACTCCTTCATGTTCCCATCTTTCATCCTGATGTCGAGTACCGACGACAACCTGCCCCCATGCCTTGCAGGAAATCCACCCTTGTATAGTTTTACATTATTTATGGCATCGGGATTGAAAATAGAAAAGAAACCAAAAAGATGAGAAGCATTATAAACCGGTACACCATCGAGTAAAATCAGATTTTGGTCGGGACCACCTCCACGAACATAAAATCCTGAACTTCCTTCGCTCCCCGACTGTACTCCCGGCAACAACTGAATTGACTTTAAAATATCCTGTTCGCCAAAAAAAACCGGCAGCGATTTTATCTGACGTATTGATATTTCGTTCATGCTCATTTGTGTTTGATTTTGAATTTGGGTGTAGGCCCTTGCTTCAACTTCAACCTCTTCGATCTCGTTCGAAGCCAACAAATGAATATTCATTGTAAGATTTTTATTGAGCATCAGTTTAATAGCCTGGGCTTTGTACCCCACGTATGAATAGGTTATTTCGTAATTTCCTTCGGGGAGGGTAATGCTGTAAAAACCATAAACATTGCTTGCAGTTCCTTCAAGTGTCGAGGGAATAAATACGGTTGCTCCAATAAGTTTTTCGCCATTGCCGGCATCACTAATGTATCCGTTTAGGGTGAATTTTTGTATATCGCCCTGACTGACTGCCTGATTTTGCGAATATCCGCTTTTACAGATAATTGCCAATAGTAGAATCAGGTATGATGTAAAATGCTGTTTTATCATGTCAATCTGTTATGGTTTTGAGTAAGTCAAAGAAATAGAAAAAAAGGTTGCGTAATTCAAATGATTTTGGAACATCGATGCTAATTGCCTATAACTTTTTTTCTCAATTTCAGTATAAATATGTTTAGAAAACAGAAAAACTATTAAATATGAAAAGGGCAATTACTATTCTATCTCTCATAGGTATGGCATTAATTATCCTCGTTTCGTGCCATAAAAGGAGGTTTATGCAGGAAATAGATCCAAACGATCTAAACCAGGTTCAAATTAGTGATGATTTTGATTGGAAGATTATTGAACCGGTTGATATGAATATAGAGGTTCCGTTCGATGGCTTTGTTCAGATAATTTCCGAAGATCATAAAATTTTATATGCAAAAGGTATCAGCAGTGAAAGATTGTTTAGCAGAACAATAATTTTACCGTCTTATACTGAAAATGTCACTGTTGTTTTTAATGGTCAGTTTAGTACCATTCCAATTATTGGAGGAACTGTCGATTATGTATTTACATCAACAAAGGCCGGGATGTTGTCTAGCAATCTTGTTGAAAACGGGGACTTTGAGGATACAAACTACTCCTTTATTTATCTATTATATCTTAATTATGGATTTTTGACATCAAACTTAGATAACTGGATTTTAAAAACATGGGAAAATTCATTACCAAATACAGACATCCATGAATTAAGCGGAAATGATCTGATGAGAATGACTGACAATGATAATAGTAAACATACTTTTGCCTGTTACTATACCGAGGCAGATCCTCTTAAAGAATACACATTTAGTGTTGATGCATCAATTTTCCTTAACGAAGGAAATTTTACTCCCTATATTACGATTCAGTTTTTAAACAGTAGCGGACAGGCAATTGTATCATACAACGAAAATATAACAGCTACTACAATGACTTCCTACTCCATCATCGAAGATAGTCCAATAGGTACTGAATATATAAAAATTTCTTTGGCAACTTCATATTGGGGCAAAGGTGAAGCCCATTTTGACAATGTTGTATTAACTGTTGAAAGTGCTGACACCGATGGCGATGGAGTTATCGATGATGATGATGATTATCCAAATGATGCAAGTCGTGCATTTGACACATATTTTCCTTCTGACACAACCGGAAGAATAGCTTTTGAAGATACATGGCCCGCAAAAGCCGATTATGATTTCAATGATATGGTAATTGACTATAAATTTAAAGTAGTTAGCAATGCGAGCAGTTATGTTGTAGAAATACTTGCAGACATTGCTATCTCGAATATTGGTGCAGGGTACACCAACGGCTTTGGATTTCAGTTACCCGATAATAGTCATAGCTGGTATACTTCAGTTTCAGGAGTTGTTGGGAATAGTTTCGAAAGTAATCAAACCTATCCAACTGTTATTGTCTTCAATACCTCTAATGCGTCAAACGAGGGAGATAATTACCCAATTACCTTTACACTAAATGCTAATACAGCAACCGAGTCGGATATCTCGATACAAAACTGGAATCCATTTTTATTAGCCAATGGTCAACGGGGATATGAAATTCATTTACCCTATCATGCTCCAACTGATATGGCTGATTTAACATTATTTGGAACTAATTATGATGATGGAAATCCTAATGATTGGAATGGGACGAAACTTTCCGGTGTATATAAAACCTATCTTACACAAAATAATATGCCATGGGTTATAAACGTGTATGCACAATTTAACTGGACGATTGAAAGATCGGCTATCAACACCGGACATCTCCATTTTGTCGACTGGGCAACCAGCAGTGGAACCGATTACCAGGATTGGTTCTTTGAAAATGGGAGTACTGGAACCAAAACCGGCTACAGGGATGTTACCCAGATTGATTATAATTAGAGAAATAAAAGTCTTCAAAAATACACCTGAATTCCACCTGACTTCCTGTTTAGGGAGCATAGTGTAATTTTCATTTAATGCTGCATATGCATTGTTCTTTGTGTTCAGAATTTCATTAGCTTTGTATAAAAGCTTTTACTGATGAGGCATTGGATTGCTGATATTTTTATACTGGTTCGCAGGTTTGCTGCTCTTGTTGCTCTATCTCTACTAACGTTCAAAGCTTTTTCGGCTACTTCAGAAGGATTGCCTTCGTATCATGATTTATTATTGATTGGATTAGGTCTGGTGTTTCTCGCTCTTTTAATTCTACTATTTGTCCTGATCAGAAAGAATAAAAAGCTTAAATCAAATATTGAGAATTATGTAATTCAGAACCGTCTCGTTCATGATGAGAAGGTAAAACTTGAAGAGCTTATCAAGACACAGGAGATCAGGATCTTTCACAAAGAGCAGTTGGCAGGAGTAATCGAAAACTCAAATAATGCAGTTATAATTACCGATCCGGAGGGTAATATCGAATGGGTGAACAGGGGGTTTGTAAATCTGTATGGATATACCATCGAAGAATTTACCGAAAAAATGGGGGATAATATCCTGGCTATTTCTACAAATCCACGAGCCATTTCCGAAGGCATTGAGCATAAGAAACCGGTGACTTTTCCTACATTCCGTGTCGATAAAAATGGAAAGCGGATTTGGCTCCAGGTTGAGTTTACTCCCGTGCTGGATTCCTCCGGAAATATAAGGAAATTTGCGTTTTTCGAAACCGATGTTAGTCTTTATAAAATAACTGAGTCTGAAATTCTTCAGCAGCGTGAGGAAGTGGATTACCAATTGACCATTGCAGAAATGCAGCGCGATAAGATGTCGTCGAAGTATAAGATATTTACCGACAGCATCAATTATGCCCGGCGTATCCAAAGGGCGATTCTTCCTTCGAATGATACACTCGACAGGCTCCTGGACAATTTTTTCATTCTCTACAAACCCAGGGATATTGTTAGTGGTGATTTTTATTGGATTTCGGAACTAGAAGGCAAAACTGTTGTTTCAGTTGCCGACTGCACGGGGCATGGTGTTCCGGGTGCCTTTATGAGCATTCTTGGGATCAACTTTTTAACTGAAATTGTTGGAAAGGCAAAGGATCAGAATGCAAACGAAATCTTAAATGAGTTGCGATCAGTGGTAATCGAATCGCTTTCACAAAGCGACACAAAAAAAGAAGCCAAGGATGGAATTGACATGACTTTGTGTATTATCGATAAGAAAAACATGCGCATGCAGTTTGCCGGTGCCAACAGCCCTATGTATCTTGTCAGGGATCGTAAGATCAGGGAAATAAAAGGTGACAGGATGCCAATTGGTGTCCATCCAAAATCTTCGCAGTCATTTACTAATCATGAGTTGGATATTAGGCCAAACGATTCAATTTATTTATTTACCGATGGATATGTAGACCAGTTTGGATGGCGAAATGGTAAAAAATTTAAATATCAGGCCTTTCGCAGAATGATTCTCGACCTTTATGAAATACCAATGCGCGGGCAGGGAATAATAATGGACAACACAATTAAAAACTGGATGGGCGAGCTCGAGCAAGTTGACGACATCCTTGTAATGGGATTAAAAGTTTAGTTAGTATGGCAAAGAAAAAAATAAGCTATAAAGAGGCAGTCAACCAGATTGAAGACATTCTTGCGAAGATTGAAAACGAAGAACTTGATGTCGATGAATTGGCAACAAATGTTGAACGGGTTTCAGAGCTATTAAAAATTTGCAGGGAAAAACTCCATAAAACAGAATCAGATGTCGAAAAAATCTTAAACGAAATGGAAAGTTAGTCAGATCATCAGAATGGCTTAACTATAAGGCGATACGGATCAAAAAAAATATTCCTGTTACTAAATCTTCTTGTGGTAGCGAACCAGATCGGCTATCGGGTTTTTATAAACACCATTACAATTAATCCCATACTTTTTGCATAAACTGATAATTTGCGTTGCAAAAATATATGCAATCGATCCACAAAACCTAATCTTGATCTGCTTTGCATTTTCATATTTCAAAAGGTTCTTAGCAAAAAAATCATCAATCCCATTGTATATCAGGTCAGAAATAAAAGTGTGTTCTTCAAATTGCGAGAGGAAAGGACAAAACGAAGCCAGTGTTCTGTTTGGGAAATCTCCCGCATAAACCTTCGCAATTAATTCATTATGACCGAGCCGGTATTTTAACCTGAATAATTCTTCCAGTTCTTGTGGCAAATCATGATTTAGATAGGCCGCTACAAGTTTTTTCCCAAGATAACAACCACTACCTTCATCGCCGAGAATATATCCCAACGAAGGGTGATTTTTAACGATTTGGCCGTTTTCGCACCAGGCCGAATTCGATCCTGTCCCTAAGATGGCTGCAATTCCCCTATCTTTACCGAAAAGTCCCCGGCATGCACCCAACAGATCGGATTCGACAGTAACTTCAGCCTCACTAACCACGCCCTCGATTGCTTCCCTTATTGTAGCTTTGCCCTGGTCAGAAGAACAGCCTGCACCATAAAAGAATATTTTTAACGGGACATCCTTTACTTTATTTAATGGCGAGTTAAGCAAGATGTTTTGTATCTGAATTTTATCAACAAAAAGAGGGTGTAAACCAATTGTCTGAAAATTAGTTTGTTCTTCTGCATTTAAAATTACCCAATCGGTTTTTGTTGCACCGCTATCGGCTATTAAAATAATCTCACCTTGGTTTACATTCATTTTTCAAAACTAATTAAAACAACTAAATTTGTTTTACCGTATACAAATTGAAATGATACCTGAAATAAAGATAATGCTCATAAATATTGCCCTGATTATCGCAGTGGCAGTAATTCTGTTAAAAAGTAAAGACTATATCAATCGCCTGGTACGAAGAATCATCAAGCGATCATCTAAAAAGATTCATCGATATTCTGACCACCGCTACAAAAAGCGAATCAGGAAAATTGAAAGTAAAGACCTGAAGATGAGATAGACCAGTACGGATCGGGTTTCGATACTCATCAAATGAATCAATTTCTGAAGTAAGCGAATTTAACCGAAGACTTCCACGTTAATCACCGCAATATTCCTGAACATGGATAAGTGCTTTGTTATACCCAAGCGAAAAGGCTTTCCTGAAATCGCGACATGCCCGGTCTTTGTCATTTAATTCCTGGTAGGCAAAGGCCCTGCTGAAATAAACTTTTTCCTGCTTTGGGTCCAGATCTAAGGCCATCGAATAATCTTCAATGGCTTTATCCGGTAAGTTCATTGCCATGTTAACATTGCCCCTTGCCAGAAAATATTTTGGTTCACCTGGATTTTTTTCAATTATTTGAGAGAATCTTTTAAGCGATTCTTCAAGCTTATTATGCATGTAAAGGCATTTACCCAAAGTATACAATGCACTGCTGTTATCAGGAAAATATGTTAAATAATCAGTTAGGATTTCTGTCGCTTCCTTATAATTTTCAAGCAAAAACAAGGTGTTTGCCTCTACAATCGGATATTCAATAGAATAGGGATTTAGTTTACGGGCCAGCCGGATGTCTTCGAGTGCATTTTTGTTTTTTTCAAGCTTAAGCAGAACTGATGCACGGGTTGCATAATATTCCGGTATTTTGTCCTTTATTTCAATTGCCTCGCTTAAGTTTTCGATTGCTGCTTTGTATTCTTCCTGAGCAATAAAAATTTCAGCCCTCAGGGCTAAAGCTTTGTGATTATTCGACCTTTTTTCTATTAGCTGATCCAAAATGTCAAGGGCAAAATCAGGTTCATTATTCCTAAAATGATACAATGCATCAGCATAATGATTTTCCGAATGATTATACCAGTCGGATTTCCACAGTTCTATCCATGCCTCACTGTTTTTTACCGATTCAAAATTCATATTTGTCCTGATATCGGATTTTAACATTTTATGGTACTGCTGCAAGTGTATCCGGATTTGCTCTATTGCCATATCATGACTTCCCTGAAGTGCATAGCATTGCGCAAGGAGGTAACTTCCTTTTGCTACATCAACACTCGATAGTGACTGAAAGTCTTTCGAAGCATTTGAGAAATCATTTAATGCAAGATACGATTTGCCCCTGATTTCCAGAACAATTTCTTTTGATATATTTTCATTTTCAGCAGTATTAAAATGCTGAATTGCTTCCTGATAATTTCCGTTGTTATAAGATGCAACTCCCTTAAAATAGGAGGGATATTTTGTTTGTGCCAGAGAATAAGCGGATAAGGCACAAAACAAAATCACAAACATCTGCCATTTGATCGAAGTCATAATTTCTAATTAATCATTTATTGGTTTCGAATCGCCTGAGAAAATATGTATAAAGCCAACAAGAGTATGGTGCTCGAGCCCATAGAGCCTGTGGGTGTATACATCACAAATGTAATAATATACACCATCGGGAACCCTGGCTTTTGTTTCAATGTGTGTTCCATCCCAATTAATATCGGGATCTTCGGTAGTGAAAACCAAGTTGCCCCATCTGTTAAATATTTTCATATCAACTTTTTCTACAAAGCGATAGGGCAGGGGTGTGTAAATATTATTTACCTGGTCGTTGTTTGGTGTAAAAACATTGGGTAATTCATAATAATTGCAGTCGTCGATACAAATCCTTTTGATTATTTCACTTTCATTTTCGAACGAATCAATAGCAGTAACTGCATAGCACCCTGCCATTGTGAACGATGAATCGGTGAAATTGTGCGTAAAGTTTGTAATAATCGGACTGTTTATCCGGGTTAAAAGTTCAAATTCGCCTTCATATCTGTCAGTATAATAAAGGTTGTAGGCAACGGCATCGTCGGAGCAGGAGTCATTCGGATTAAACCAGCTCAGGTAATTATTAAATTCATCGCAATTGGACGACAATGACAATGCCGGCTGACATGGTGGTACCGTATCGATTGGTTCGGCACAATTAATTTGCGAGAAATTTATCAAAGGATGAATAATATGCCTGATGTGGTATGTTCCGATTCCCTCGATCAGATAACAATAATTTGTTCCATTACTTAGGCCCTGGTCAATATACATGGCCGAATCGGAATATCCAATGGAGTCGAATTCCATTGAGATGTTATTACGTCTTTTGATGATATAGAGAGAGTCAATCCAGGGTGTGTTGTTTTCAAATACCAATTCCAGTTGTTCGTCGGCGGCATTAATTTCAATATAAATTGATGATGCAATTTGTGGCGATCCGACAAGAAAACGATTACCCGGTTCATTGTTCCACATTTCTACTTTGTATGAATAGGGAAAATCGAAGGTGTTTAGTTGTGAGTCATGATAGATGGTGTCGTTTATTCCTTCAAGGGAATCGACAAAAGTTAAATTTTGTCCCCAGATCCCCTCCGATCGATAAACATGATAAACAAACGGGCCTGGTCCCAGCGTGTCGGTTTCAAGTGGTTTCGACCATGCAAGATAAATCTCCCCATCGAATTGATCGGTACTATCGACCGAAACATTTGTAATTATAGGGATACCCCTTTTAAGGTGGCCACAAACTTCTTCCGATGCAAAACTTTCAGCCCCATCTGCGAAAATTGCATCAATCATGTAGCAGTATTCGATACCCTGCCTGAGCCCGTTTCCATCATCCGTATCAAGAAAAGTAGTAGTAAAGAAACTATCGACACGGGCTATTTTATTGTAGCCTGTATAAGCAGGAATTCCTGTTTCACATTCATCAGGAATAAATCCATATGAATTGATCCGTCGATAGATATCGTATCCAATTGCATTTTGACAAGGAGTTGTGTCCCACGAGAGTTGTATTGTTTTATTTGTGGGTTCAAGCGTTAGACTGTCGGGTGCCAGGGCAATAACAGTAATCTGAACGTTTTCAATATCCACCAGATTGACAAGTGGATGGTCGTCGATTGCCCGGAATGTAACCTGATAGGGGTATTTTCTTACGTGGCTGCAATTGGTAGCCCAGGTAAAGATTCCTGTAAACTGATATTCGCCGGGTGGTGAAAATGGAGGTGTATAGTATTCTGCCGGGCTATTGTCTACCTGAAACGGACCTCCCGTAGCACCAATAGTTACAATGTCGCCATTCGGATCGGTAGCTTCAACTTTAATTACCAATGTATCGCCGGCTTCAACACATATATTTTTTAGGGATTTTATTATCGGAGGAATATTGTTCGATTCTACAACTTCAATTTGCATATCACGGATTATTGTGCCGATTTTATGACCGTCGCGCCATTCTTCAATTAAAATGGCTACGTTGTAAATCCCTGTCAATATGGGTGAATCCCAAATCAGGTCGCCGGTAACAGGGTCAACATATAATTCATTATCAAAGGGTGGTAATGAGTAATCGGATATTTCAACACCTCCCGATTCAAGGCATGTGGTTAATTTATACGACAGGCTGTCGCCATCAGGGTCCCATGCAGCCGGATTGTGGATAAACACCTGATTTAGGGCAGCTTTGTCGATTGGGTAATTGAGGAGTTCAGGGGTGTTATTTGGTCCTAGGTGCCCAATTTGCAATACTGTTTTAATAGCAAATACAACATTTACTGAATTGGGAATGTTTCCGACACAGAAGTTCCTGTTTGGGTCTTCAACAATAATCTCATAGGTGCCCGCGCTTGGATACTCATGGGTGGCTTTGTAGATGTTTTTCTTGTAATAATCGGGCAAAAAGGTTTCTTCCTGGCGGTATGCTGTCGAAATCTCGTCGTCGCCCCACGATACATCGAGATACTCCCTGTCCGCTGGGCTTTCGGTGTAAGTGAAGGTGGTAATGGTAATTTCATATTTAAATCCTGATAAATGCCTGTAGGTAATTTCACCGGCACGGTTGTGTGTGGCCAGTACAATTAGCGGGCTTATCAGAAATAATATGAACAATGATATTTTATTCATCCTTATGGCTTAATTCTCAGT
>CAYLZH010000094.1:0-15859 GCA_964388245.1 uncultured Bacteroidales bacterium | reverse complement strand
CATTGGTTCGGGAGGCCTGACAGGAAAGGGTTTTTTACAGGGAACACAAACCAAATTTGATTTTGTACCTGAGCAAAGCACCGATTTTATTTTCTGTACGGTTGGCGAAGAATGGGGTTTTATTGGAACTGCTTCGGTCATAATCCTGTTTATGTCGTTGCTTTTACGATTAATTTTTATCGCTGAAAGGCAAAGGTCGAATTTTAACCGGATTTTTGGTTGGGGAGTTGTTTCTGTGCTATTCTTCCATTTTGCAGTTAATGTAGCCATGACAATCGGACTTGCGCCAGTTATTGGAATTCCTTTGCCCTTTTTTAGTTATGGAGGTTCGTCCCTCTGGGGTTTCACTATACTGCTCTTTGTGTTTATCAAACTCGATTCAACCCGTAAGGAATATTTGCAGTAATCACAAATTTCTTTTCGGTCAGTTGCAATAAAAAAAGAACAAACCTTAATTGATCGGAAAATTTCAATTCTTAATAGATTGTCTATTTTTGCCTAGCTGATAAAGAAACTAAGATTATGAAGAATTGGTCGCCCGGGTATGCATTATTAAAACTATTGGTAGTTTTATGGCATTTCCTTTTTTATAAAAAGATTGTAGTTGTAGGCCGGGAAAATATACCTCAAAGCGAACCAATTGTTTTTGCTCCCAATCATCAGAATGCCTTAATGGATGCACTTGCAATAGTATCCACCTGCTGGATGCAACCTGTATTTTTAGCTCGTGCCGATATTTTTAAGAATCCCATAATTGCCAGAATATTGAAATTTCTTAGGATTATGCCGGTTTATCGAATAAGGGATGGTAAAGATGAACTTGCAAAAAACGATGAGATATTTAATAAATCGATGTCGGTGCTTGAAAATAATGGAGCTATTGCTATTTTTCCTGAAGCAAACCATGCAGGATTCAGGCATTTGCGTCCATTGAAGAAGGGCATCCCCCGAATTGTTTTTCAGGCCGAAGAAAGAAACGCTTATAAATTAGGTGTAAAAATAGTTCCGGTTGGAATTTATTACTCGAATTACCCCAATATGAAATCCATCCTTTTGGTAAAATATGGAGATCCTTTTGAAATTGCGCCTTTTAATCCAATTTTCAAGGAAAATCAGCAAAAAGGAATGATAGCTCTTAGGAATGAAATAGCAAAAAATATCCGACCAAATATTATTGACATTCCAGATATGGCCCACAATGATTTCTATGAAAATGCACGCGATGTATTCGACAGCAGCGTATTAAAACATATGGAGCTTAAATCAACGCCTGAAAATAAATTTAAGGCCGATCAATTCATAATAAGCAAACTCCATAATATTCAACTTAATAGCCCGGAACAATTTAATAAAGTTAATGAGCGCCTTACTGCCTATTCCGAAATCATAGAAACGCTTGAATTACCGGATTCACTAATAGAATCACGACCAGCCTCCCCTTTCCGCTTTATTCTGACCTTTAGTCTATTCTTGATTTCCTTGCCAATTCATCTTGGTGGTCTTATTCTGAATTACTTACCTTATTCTTTGATAAAACGGCATGTTGATTCAAAAATAAAAGATGTACAGTTTCGGTCATCTTTCACTTTTGTGCTTGGATTAATCATATATCCTGCCTGGTTTTTTATAATTACCGGAATTGCAAGCATATGGTTCGATAGCAGTCTCATTTTCTGGGCTGTACTGATTTTAATACCCACACTTGGATTGTTTACACTGAACAACTGGATCAGGTATAAGCAGACATTATTAAAACTCAAACTTGCGCGCTTATCTAAATCCGAAAATCAGGAATTAATAAAAGCGCTCGAACTAAGAAAGGATCTTATCGGCGAAGTGGATGAAATTCTTGCTATTAAATAAACTACATGTTTTATTCTTTTCCTTCGGCAAAATCCTGAAGATAGGAGAACAGGTCGGTTAATTTTCCATCTTTTGTAATAGTTGCCCGCTTTACAATCCCTTCTGAATCCTCACCAAACATCGAAGGAAAAACACGTTCAATCAGACCCTTGCCAAAATCGACTGAGGCATCGCGTGGCAATTCTCCGGGCAGATTATCGACTGCCATAACAGTTATATTATTATCATCCCACGGATCACCTTCTGAATTCGATACCGGATTATAGCCATAAAAAGGATTTTCAATTGTTGACGGCCTTATTGTAGAAGGTATGGGGCCGTCGATATCGCAACTAATATCGGCTATTACTTTAATCCTGAAGTCGGGTTTTCTCATGTCTTCTTTTGTATAGAACACAGGACTACGCTGATCCCAGAAATGACAAGGGATGTAAAAATCGGTTACTTTCGTATATGCTTCAAATGCCGATGAAAATTCATCCGGATGGGTAAAGAAATTATCAAGATCAAAATCAGCTCCATCATTACGTTTCACATAGTTATCGGGCTCAATTTGGCATACAACAGCTTTGTCGTAATTTTTAGTCAGGAAATCTTCGGCACTTACCAATGGTAAGTTCAATGGAGCCAGGGTTTCCAAAGCTCCTTTTGCAACGCGTCCGCCACCGGTAATCAGAATTTTTATCGGGGGTAAATTGGCCTTTTTTACTTCATTGAGCATTTCGGTCATGTTATGGCAATCTTTCGCACGTTTCAAATCAAACAGTTTGTTGCGCTTTCCATAGGCAATCAGACCATTATAAGCACCTACTATTCCAGCCCACCTGCCAAAGGCTACCATTCGTATCCCGTTTACATCAGTGAGGTACTCATGGTCGCACAGGCTTATGTTTCTATCAAGACAGGCTTGTAGCAATGGCCTGTTATACGGCTGTTTTTTTGCTGTATGCGAAAAGAACAAATACTGTTTTCCAGGTATTAAAACCGGAATTTTCACTTCTTTTACACCAAGCAGAATATCACAATCGCTTAAATCTTCTTTCAGTTTCAAACCTGATTTCTCATACTCTTCATCAAGATAACTCCTTATTGAGCTTGGTTGAATATAAAGTTCAACTTGTGGAAATAGTTTTTCAATTTCAATTGCTTGTTCTGGCGCTAAAACAACCCGTCTGTCAGGCGGATTTTTTGTTTCTCGAAGTACACCAACTTTTAGTTTTTTCATATTTTATTTCAGATTTTTCATTCAATATTTATCCCTGAATAATTTTGCCTGTTGATGGATCTAATTCAGATCCAAACATACTGTGTGGTATAGAAAAGATTATTAATACAATAATCGAAGCCAACAAAGCAAGCCATGGTCTGTCTTTTTTAAGATTTCCTAAAACGGCAATACACCAACCTACAAATGCAATTAATGTTTTATTATCAGTAAGGTCCCATCCAAACGGAACACCAGTCCAATACTCACCAAATGCAAACTTTTGTACAATCGGGCCAAAAATCATTCCTCCAAGCAGTAAAAGGAAGAAGGTTATATTTAAATAAACTTTGTATTTCGGATTTTTGAACAGCACAAATATGCCAACTAAATTAGCAAATAGCATTGCAAAAAAAATAAAAACCACATGAGGAAGCAATGCCCATCCAGGTACTGCATCCTTAAACCGGATAACTACAGGTTTGTTTTGATATAATGAGTACTCACCACCAGGCGAAGAAAACTTTATGTAATACTCGTACTTGCCGGCCGGTGGCAGGTTTGGCAATATGGCTGAAATCATATCATTGTTGCGGATAAAATTCGTACTGGTCCATTCGTTCGAAGTTGGATATTGTCTGTAATATAAATTAGCCGATACACTCTTATCAGGAATAGTGAACTCCAGTTTCGCCTCCTCATCAAGGCTCGACGATGTGATTAATTTTACCTTGTAATCAGTATTATTAATTGTGATTTTTTCTTTCTTCGGATAAGTTGGCCCTGTTGTTTTCTGGTAGAATGCTGCTGTCAGTGTAATTAAAACTGCTAATACCCAAGGAATTGTCTTGTGTGTTTTATTCATTCCAAATTAATTTTAAGGCATAAAAATAGGCTAATCAATAATCTCTGCAAAAGAAATTTTCGATTATGATAATCAGGAGGGGCAAATATTATTCAACATATTATGTTATATAACCTGTTTTATATGAAATATTTTTAGGATTTTTGCATTATACTGATAGAATTTCTCAATCGAAAATATGAAGCAAACAAACTAAACTCTAAGATACCCTTTTAAAATGGCCAATGCGATTACCTAATATTGATGATAAAAACGAATTGAATTATCCATTAATTTTAAAAATATTTAAACTATGAAGTACGTAATCTTAAGCATTATTGTATCTGTGTTTATTTCCCTTTCGGGAAATTTTTTAATAGCACAGGATGCTCTGTCGGAAATTCTGCAGAGTGAACTCGAGCGGGAATGGAAAACACTATCGCAGCAGGAAGAAGCCCCATATTATCTTTGCTACCGGGTCGATGAGGAATTCTCGAATGTAATATCTGCCAATCTTGGAAACATCGAAAAAGTTACAAAAAGTCACGACCGTACACTTTCAACAAGTATCAGGTTAGGCAGTTTCGACCTCGATAACTATCATGAAATCAGGGGACGGGATGGATTCAGGATGTATTCGGGTGGTACAAAAATTCCTATCGAAGACAATAAAGATGCAATATCCCAGATAATCTGGAACGAAACCAACAAAGCCTATAACAATGGCCTAAAAAAACTGGCAAAGGTAAAAGCCAATGTTGCGGTAAAAGTTGAGGAGGAAGATAAAGCTCCTGATTTTTCTGAAGCTAAACCAAATGAGTATTTCGAAGAATCATTGCCATCATCGGAAACCAGTATCGACATAGCGCAATGGAAGCAAAAGGTTAAGGCTTATTCAAATGTTTTTCTTGAGTCTCATCATATTTATGAAGGCAGTGCCCGAATTAGTCAATATGTTATCAGAAAATATTTTGTCGATAGCGATGGCAGTAATGTGGTTCATAATTTTAAATATGCCCGGTTAATGATATCAGGCGAAATTAAAGCTGAAGACGGCATGGTTCTTCCACTTTATGAATCTTATTTTGCTTTTGATATTGATGATTTACCCGACGATGAAACAATTTTAGCCGATACCCGCAATCTTGTCAGAAAACTCGAAGAACTAAGATTAGCCCCTGTTGTGGAACCATATTCTGGTCCTGCTCTAATGTCGGGAGCTGCTTCTGGTGTTTTCTTCCACGAGATTTTTGGTCACCGGGTCGAAGGTCAACGACAGAAAAGCGAAAGCGACGGACAAACCTTTAAAAAGAAAATTGGCGAGTTGGTTCTTCCATCAAGTATGAGCGTAATATTCGATCCGACATTAGACAATCATCAGGGCGATGATCTATATGGCTTTTATCGTTTCGACGACCAGGGACAAAAAGGCGAAAAAGTAACTGTTGTCGAGAACGGTGTACTTAAGAGTTTCCTCATGTCACGTACACCAATTAATAATTTTCCAAAATCGAATGGCCATGGCCGAGCATATAAGGGCCGGGACCCTGTTGCCAGGCAATCGAACCTAATTGTTGAAACATCGACTCAATACACTGAAGAGGAATTGCGTAAAATGCTTATCGACGAAGTAAAAAATCAGAATAAAGAATTTGCATATTATTTTAAGAATGTAACCGGAGGGTTCACAATGACAGGGCGATATATGCCCAATGCATTTAATGTTCAACCTACCGAGGTATATAAAATATTTGTCGATGGCAGGCCCGATCAGTTAGTACGTGGAGTCGATTTGGTGGGTACTCCACTCACCATGTTTTCAGAAGTTGAAGCCGGAGGTGGTAACACAGAAATTTTCACAGGTAATTGTGGAGCCGAATCAGGATGGGTTCCGGTAACCTCTATTTCTCCCTCGCTGTTTGTTAAACAAATCGAGCTTCAAAAGAAAAGCAAGTCGCAGGAAAAACCGGTTGTACTTCCGCGTCCCGATCAGGAAAAATAATTTGTAATCAAAAAATCAGATGAAAATGAAAAATAGAAATCGCAATATAGTCCTGGCATTAACAATAATGCTAATTTCAATCGGTTCAGGATGGTCGCAGGATAATTCAGTCATTTTTAAGGCCATGCAAGACGAACTAAGCCGCAATATGACAAAATTAAGATTGGCCGAACTAAATGATCCGTTTTTTATAAGTTATACTCTTGTTAAATCGAAACAAATTCATGCACAGGCCTCTTTAGGAGGCTTAATCAGAAGTAAAGAAACAATATCGGCCAAACCTTCAGTTAGGTTAATGGTGGGCGATTATCATTTAAATGATGAAAATTTTTCCGATCAGGATATGTTCTCATACTCCTTTGGCAGGAGTGGACGGGGCAATGCCTCGATCGAAAATGATTACCAGGCTATCCGAAGGGCATTCTGGTTACAAACCGACGAGGTATATAAAAGTGCTGCAGAAGCTTACGAAAAGAAAATATCAGCCCTGGAAACCCAAAATATTTCGGAAGAACTTAAAGAACTTGACGATTACTCAAAAGCCGATCCTGTTGAATTGGTTAGCCCAACTGCTCCTACTGGAATAGATAAAACGATGTGCGAAAGCATGACAAAAGAATTGTCGAATATATTTATTGGTGAAACCGAAATAAATTCATCGAATATATCCATTCATGCTTTCGAATCAGAAATTTATTTAGTTAACAGTGAAGGAACAAAAACCAAATCTCCACTGAATCTGGTATATGTTATTGTTAAAGCCTCAGTACAGGCTCCTGATGGAGTTGAGTTTAAAGATGAAATTTCGTTTTTCGGAACCAATGCAAACGATCTTCCTTCAAAAGAAAAAATGAAACAATACATTACTGAATTTAAAGATCGTTTAATTGCGTTAAAAACGGCACCTGTTCTCGAAAGCACCTACAACGGGCCAATTTATTTTGAAGATGAAGCTGTAGCCGATTTGTTTATCAACAGCTATTTTAAGAATTCGGCACTTGTTGCACAACGCGATAAAATTTATTCTAATCCTCAGATGAGCCAGATGAACCAAAGTAAAAAATCGCCCCTTGCTGATAAAATAGATGAAGAGATTATGTCCACACAGTTTTCGATTTATGCTGATGCTACCATTGATAAATTTGAAAACCATAAGCTCATTGGCCATTATAAGGTGGATGCCGAGGGAGTGGTACCGGTTAAAACAACACTGGTCGAAAATGGAATACTGAAAACTTTCTTAAACAATCGCATCCCTACCCAAACAGTTGATAAATCGAATGGTCATCACAGACATTCTTTCAGCTACGGATCGATATCGATGAAAACAGGGCCAGGTGTAATTTTTGTGAATAACAATAAGGTTTCATCTAAAGATAAACTCATGAAACTTATGCGCAAAACAGCTAAAAAATCCGGCTCCGACTACTTTCTTCTTGTAGAAAAAATCAAGGAAAAACAATCGGGCGGGAACTTTTCATTTTTCTTATCAGGAGGAGGATCAGACAAAAAAGAGTACCAGGCATTTTATGTGTATAAAGTATCGGTTAAAGATGGGAAAAAAGAGTTGATCAGACCCGTTGACCTAAAAAACATCGATGATGCCCTGGAAGAAGTTGCCGGTGCATCAGAATCGAATTATGTTTACAATACCATGCTTCCGTCAGGAGGATTTAGCGGTTTTATTATTTTTAGTTCGTCAGGAAGTAGTCTTAGTGGTATTCCCGCATCGTTCATTTTGCCGGGTGCATTAGCATTTGAAAAAATTAAAGTTGAGAAAGAAAAAATTCTATCAACCGAAAAGCTTCCTGTGGTGAGCAATCCTGTTCAATAATTTCATTACAAAAGATTTTTGAAATCCCTGGAGTTTTATACTTCGGGGATTTTTTATTTATGCACGCCAGGCATTGACCTCATGGTTATTCGAATCTAATTTATTAATAATGTCATTTTGCAATAAAGCATCCTTTTAGGCTGTTAAATAGTCATATAAGGAAAAATCCGATTATGATAAAAAAACTCTACACTTCATTCATCCTGATTCTTATTTTCACTTACACTTATGGGCAACTGCTTCCTTCAGGAAATATTTGGGTTCATTCGAGTGGAATACCCGGTAACCTGGGATATTTCGAAACCGGATCGTCAAACTACATTTTTACTGATTCGATTCCTTTTCATGATATGATAATTTATGATAGCCTGATATTGGCAGGCAAAACGAATTTATATATCTATTCAGCTATCGATGGACAAAAATTTGATAGCATCCTTGGAGTAAACCTTTATCAGATGGATGTTTGGGAAAACAACCTGGTAGTTACCCGAACAACTCAGCCTTTTTTCAAAGTATTTTCAATGAGTAATTTAAGTGAGTCGTTCTCACTTGATTCAGTAAAAATTTCATCGCCAGGTTCGGATTTATTAGTAATGAATGATCGGGCCTATGTGTTGCAAGATACTTTCGTTCAGGTTATCGACCTTCTCCAACAGGATACGGTTGCAAGAATTCAAACAGAGCATCCTTTTCCCTTTGGCGGTATGAACAGGTTTATTGTGAAGTCCGCTGAGAATCTTTTCATCGATGTTGAATATGCAACAGGGGCAATCCGATCATCCATGCTTGAAGTCGATCCCTCAAACCTGACCTGCACAACGCTTTATCACCTGGAAGGTGCCGGTAATCTTATCCCTCCCGTTGTTATAGGCGATAAACTTCTCATTATGAATTATCCTTCGTACTACGACCTAACAAACGATTCTCTTCATGCATTGCCCTGGAGTGGCGAAATGAAAGGTGTAATAGATTATGATAATGCAAGCAACCATTTATTCATTTATGATTTTTTTCAGCATTCCATTCATGCTGAAAATTACTCAACAGGTGATTCAGCTTATGCATTTTTTCTCAATGGCTTCTTAAACAAAGCTTTGTTTTATTCACATCAAAGTACAACTGGCATTGTTTCCTCTAATTCATATAATATAATCGATATATTTCCGCAACCGGCTAATGATCACCTTTTTATAACTTTTAAAAGTTCGGTGAGCCCATCATCTGAATTGCTAATCTTTACAATGTCGGGCAATATTGTCGATAAAATTAAGCTTAACCATTTAGAAAGTACAAGTTACAGGATCGATGTTAGTCACCTTGTTGAGGGAATCTATGTTTTCGAAATTGATTTAAATGGACTCAAGAAAAGCGGAAAGTTTCTTATTTCAAGATAAAATTATTCCACAAATTAAGTTGAATTAACAATCTGGAATTCAGTTTTTTTACTTCACTTCAGATATTCAATATTTCAAAAATTATTCTGGTTCTGACTTTTTTTGGCATGTAAATTGGTTTTGCACGACAAAATAATTATCAAAACTCAAAGTCATGAAAAAATTAACATTACAAATCAGATCACTTAGCCCCTTCCTTTATTCAATCAGCCGAAAGTTTTATTTATTGCTTGCCTTCCCCTTATTATTAAGTTCATGTTATATCGAAGTTGATTCAGAACCGATAGGATATGATGGTCGCCCGGGCGATGCGTACCTTTCACTTGAGTGGGAATATTCTCAACCACTTTATCTCGATGCCGGAACGAGTGATATACCTGCCCATTTTTATTATGGTGAGTTTTACCTAACCCGCCCAGGTTGGTACGAGTTGTATTACGATGGTGAATATTGGGATGGCTACGGAATGGCTTGGTATGCCTGGGAAATAGAATATGAAATTTGGAGAAACTACGGTACACAAGGTGGCCCGGGTTACAATGGAGTTGATGGTAGAGATTCCTACCTGACAATAATATTAAGTCCTTTTGGACCATTTACCGATCGCTGGCATAAAAGCCTGACAACAAGCACATACAAAACTATCGAAGAAAGCGAGGACCGTATAGTTGTTGAACAATCGACCGAAGAATATAGCATGAAAATAACATATAAAAAGGTACCGAAACGGACATCATGAAAAAACTAACATCTTATTAACCCAACACAAAGGAACATACAACCTCGTCATGTTCCTTTTTTTTGTTAAAATGATTATGCATTTTCAGTACCAAAAATCGATTCGATATTCTGAAATTTGGTATTGTAATCTTTCATCGATTCTTTAATTACCTTATAAGCATCCTCGACTCCGTATGTATGCGTTATCTCTGCATTTCGCTTATCGATGCCCGGCATGTCCTTGTAGGTTAGAAAATAATGGCGAAGACGTTCAACAACCATTTCCGGCAAATCACTAATACCCTTATAATCCTGATATACAGCATCATTATTTAAAACAGCAATGATTTTATCGTCGGCTTCGTTACCATCGATCATGCGAAAACCACCAATAGGCCTCGCCCTGACAATTATATTTCCATGCGAAATTGTTTTTTCCGTTAGAATACAAATATCCAGAGGATCGCAATCTCCTACAATCTCAGATCTTTGCAATGCATCCTGGCTGAGTTTTGCTACATTTTTTGCACAATAGGTCTGCGGAACAAAACCATATAATGCCGGAATTACATTTGAAAATTTTTGTGGCCTGTCTATTCTGAGATACCCGCTTTCTTTGTCAATTTCGTACTTCACTGTGTCGGTAGGTACCATTTCGATAAATGATAAAACTACTTCAGGTGCCTCGGGGCCGACATCAATACCATGCCATGGATGCGATTTGTAACGAAGTCCCATCAAACGACCAATCTGGTCCATTATATTGTTTCTCATTGTTATTAGTTTTATTTGTCGATTATAAGTTTAGTCTTACAAAGGTAATCAATATCCATTATCTGATAAATAATCATCAATAGCTGATATCGCATTCTTTAACCTATCCTCTCCTAATCCTCTGATTAATTTCCAGGGTGTTTTGGTTTTTTCAATTTCTTCGATATATAATCCCTGAAGATACAATCGTTTATCAGGGTTTTCGCGAACCGGATCGGGTTCCCATACAATATCATTATCACAAACCAGGAACAGGTTAATTACTGATTCCTGAATATGATTATTTAGCCAAACCGGGACTTGTCTATAAACCTCAGTAAACCAAATCTTTGTTACGATCAACCATGTATCAAAAATAATCATGTTCCCTTCACCTTTTTCAATCTTTTGATGTGCTATGATCTGCTCACGGGCTATCATTTCAACATCATAGTACGTATAGGTTCGCCCCAGGTTTTCGATGTATTCTCGGGCAAGTTCAGGAATCCAAAGGGTATTGTAATGTTTTGCCAACCCTATTGCAAGTTCGGTTTTCCCTGTCGACTCAGCACCGGTAACAACAATCTTTATCATTTTATCATTATTTAGACTGGGCCTGATTTGTATTAGCATTCATTGATTGAAGCCAAACACGATACCCAACAATTGCAAGAATTGCGTATACTACCATTAGAATTGCTGTAGGATATAGTGCCTTATAAAAATAAAGGCCTGCTGAAACAAGATCCACCAGGATCCAAATTAACCATTGCTCGATATATTTACGAGCCAGCATCCAAGTGGCAACTATGCTTAGCGAAGTAGTAAATGAATCCCACCACGGTAATGGAGAATCAGTGAATTTTATCAGCAGAAAAGCAATAAATAAGAAAATCAGAACAGAGATAAAGAATAATTTAATAGACAGGATAAGAGATAGTCTGATTACCGGTAAGTTTTTTTCCTCGAATAATTGCCCTTTACGGGCCCAGTGAATCCAGCCATATATACTAATTAGTACATAATAAACCTGTAATCCCATATCAGCATAAAACTTCGAAGTAAAAAAGACAATGGCTAAAAACGAAGAAGTAATAATTCCCCAGGGCCAAAGCCAAATTTTTTCATTTATTGAAAAATAGATATAAACGAATCCTGATAAGGCTGCAATAATTTCGATGTAATTATCAAAAATCCAACTGTATAAAACACTCATGATTGCTGGTATATATATAATGCGCTATTGCTATTCCGGGCGACTCTGTTTTCCTTTCAGAAGTGAAATATAGGCTTTCCGGCTTTTTATGATTTCATAAGCTTTTAAAACCATTTCATCGTGGGTGTTGGCTATCTCGAAATAGTTCCCGTTTTCGTACAGGTCGCGGGCAAACAGGGCTTTCATCTGAATTGCAATTGCTTCTTTTGACAGGACTATATCTGAATCATTTTTTTCAACTCCTTCTTTAGCGGCCAAAGCATATAGTCCGGAAAGCAAGGTTGAATCTACATGGAAGTTCAGTTTAAAATAATTGAAATCCGGATAATCTGTTAACAATTTTTCACGGGTACCATCTATTCTTCCGAGTACAAATTTGTTCAGTATCCCTTTACGAATCAAGTCTTTATAATAATCAGTATATACCAGCGTGTCAATCGGCACAAAAACATCGGGCATAATTCCACCTGCTCCATAAACTATCCGGTCGTTAATTAAAGTCCTGTATATCAATGAATCGTTGAATTGAATACTGTCTTCATACATCATTTCGCCGTGTTTCATCCTTTTTCCAATATCTTTTCGATAGTCATCAACACCATTCTCGTATGACTTTTGAATCGATCGTCCTGTGGGTGTATAGTAATGGGCAATTGTTATGCGTGTTGCCGAACCATCGGTTAAAGGGAATTGCCTTTGTACCAGCCCTTTCCCAAACGACCGGCGACCTACCAAAATACCCCGGTCCCAATCCTGGATTGCTCCTGATACAATTTCACTTGCCGAAGCTGATGCTTCATTTATTATCACCACCAACCGGCCTTTTTCAAATTCACCCTTGTTGCTTGCATTATATGTTTTTTTCGGATTATTAGTCCCTTCTGTATAAACGATTAATTTTCCTGAATCTAAAAAATGGTCGGATAATTCGACAGCCATATTTAAATACCCGCCTCCGTTTCCTTCCATATCAAGAATCAGGTTCTTCATACCTTTTTCAATTAACCCGGCAAGTGCATCGCTAAATTCCTTTTTTGTTGTAGCCGAAAATCGGTTTAGTTTGATATAGCCTGTTTTTTTGTCTATCATGTAGGCAGCATCGATACTGTGAATGGGAATCTTATCGCGTATAATGGCGAAATCTAATAGTTCTTTTTCGCCAAATCGCTTGATACTAACATTCACTACAGTTCCTTTTGCGCCCATAAGCTTAGTCCTGACATCTTTGGTTTTTATTCCAATTCCGGCAACATTTTTACCATCAACAGAAACAATGCGATCTCCTGATTTAATTCCTAACTTCTTTGATGGTCCTCCGGAAATGGGATGTATAACAAGAATAGTATCATCAAGAATATTAAACTGGATCCCAATGCCTTCGAAGTTTCCCTGGAGGGGTTCATTCATCGATTTTACCTCATCTTTGCTTATATAAACCGAGTGGGGATCCAATTCTTTTAGCATGGCAATTATTGCCTTTTCTACCAGATTCTCAAGATCGACCGAATCGACATATTGTTTTTCAATCAAACTTAGCAGGCGGCTGAATTTCTTAGCCTGAATTCCGTTTTGAGCTGAAACAGCTTGATTAAACAAAAGTATCAGGCCAAATAATATATAGAATAAATTTCTGTGTAAATATTTCATTTAATGAGATTTTCTATTTTATTAATGATTTCACAAGCTGTGTGATCAGGGTACTTAATGGTTTCTTACCAAAGACTTAATTAAAAAAGTATTCGTTGGTATGCTAATAAACAAGGCCGGCATGTTTTTTTGTTTTCGGAAGTGAGAAACTAAATGTGCTTCCTTTTCCAGGTTTCGATTCGACCCAAATTTTGCCCCCGTTTTTCTCAACAAATTCCCGGCACAACAACAAACCAAGGCCACTGCCTTTTTCATGTTCGGTTCCCTGGGTTTTAATTTTTTCACCAATACTGAACAGTTTGTCGATGTCCCCGGCTTCAATTCCTATGCCCGAATCCTGAACCTGAACAATCCTGAAATTGTCCTTTTCAGATACTGAAATTTTAATCGTTTGTGCCCTGTTCGAAAACTTAATAGCATTCGATACCAGATTGCGGAATACTGTATTAATCATGTTTTGATCGGCCCAAACTGTTGAATTGAATCCGATTTGTAAACTTATCCTGATATTCTTTTTATCGGCTGCCGGCTTCGAGACAACAGCACATTCGTTGGCCAGAACACTTAAATCGATCTCTTCGGGTTTGTGGTCTATTTTTCCGGTTTGTGTAAAGGACCACTGTAAAAGATTTTCCAATAACTTGTATGTGGCTTCGGTAGCGTCACGTAAGTTGTTGATATACTGCAACTTTTCATCGTCCTGAAAATCATCAAAATATTCCGACAATAACTGGGCAAATCCGAGGATGGCATTAAAAGGATTTTTCAGGTCGTGGGCAATTATTGAGAAAAATTTATCTTTCGATGCGTTCGATTCTTTCAGATTTTGTTCGCTGTTTTTTAATTCTTCGAGGTTTTTCTTTCGTTGCAGTAAACTCCAGGTATCCGACATAAATTGGGATAATTCCTGGACCATACCAAGAATCTTTTCCATGTCGAAATTTACAATACCTGCAACACCAACCGATAAGTCACCCTCTACTATTGGAATCAGATAAAGATTATCGAGAGGCAGATATGAGCTGTTAAATAATTTATCGATACCAGAATTGGTTATATCATTACCAGAGAGGTGGATTGATTTACGTTTTTCCCTGACTTCGGTGAAAAAAGAATAGTCTTCAAACTTGCCGCGAATATCTGATTTTATTACCAATTCGTACCTGCTGCTATCAAAATACGAAAATTCGGATACAGTATTTGTTCCAGGGAAAAGGTTAACACAAAAACTGTTTCCTGCTGTTGTGAGTTGGCAAAATTTATAATGGGCTTCCTTTAGTAATCGTTCATAGCTACCGTCCATTTCTTTATAAAGATGGTTCAGTAGTGTTAATCGCTTGGTATTTAGATTGATGCGTTCCTCATAAATTTTTCTGTCAGTAATATCAAGCACTATTCCAAGAAGCCCGTCCACTTCATTGTTTTCGTTTACAAATCGTGATTTGTAAACAATTACATTGTGTCTTTTTTTATCAGCAAACACAATGGTAGACTCATATTTATTTACTCCTTCTTCTTCTAAGGTTAAATCATCCATCTCCAGGTGCTGATTAACCTGATTGTAGCTACGGTAATCTTCCAGTGTTTTACCAATCAAGTCTTTCTCTTTGCTGCCAACCATTTTTTCGAAGTGTTCGTTACACCCAATAATCCGTTTGTTACGATCTTTATAAAACATGGGGCTTGGGATTGTCCTAATCAGTGTGTTTAGAAATTCGTTTCGTTTAGATAGCTCCGACTTCTGTTTATTTAACTGTTTATTGAATTTTGACACATGACGGATTCGAATAATCCCAAAGACAATCAATACAAAGAAGGCAATTAGATTTACTACCAGCGACCAGGTAAGGTATTTGGCTTGTTTGAGTTTTTCAGCTTGTATATTTTTGGTTTCGGTAAGATTATCAATCTGCTCTTGTTTCTTTTCAATTTCATGAACAATCTGAAGGTTGGCTATGGCCTTTTTGCTATCTTCATTAAAAATACTGTCTCTGATTTGGTCACCTTGTTTGCGCAAATTATAAGCTTCTTTGTGTTTATTTTGTAAGGCCCAGAATTCCGCATAACTAAATAATATATTAAATTTCAGATCGATGAGATTTTCTTCTGAAGCAATAAGGAGGCTTTGTTGCAAATATTTTCCTGCCTTTTGAAAATCCCCGATTTGAATATATGTATTGGCAATGTTGTGGCAAAAATTTGCCAGGGCATACTTGTTTCCAATAATTTCCATTACCTCGATTGCTAATAAAAACTTGCTGATTGCTTCCTCATATTTACCCTGAACCGATAACACATCGCCCATATTATTATAGGAGAAGGCAATTCCCGAGTTATTTTTTATCGAATCATTAAGTTTAAGTGCAATTTCGAAATAAT
>CAYLZH010000093.1:0-15941 GCA_964388245.1 uncultured Bacteroidales bacterium | reverse complement strand
ATAGCTTTTCTTTGTTCCCGTTTTTGATGCTAATTGCTCTTGTGTCAAATGGGCTTCTTTTCTAGCTTCTTTAATCATTTCTCCTACAACGAAGGCTTTTGCCTTTACTTCAAAATCATCGCGCTTATCAGTTCCGAGCTTTCCATACTTTATATCAAGAAGCTCATCGAATGTTTGTGCATCTCTAATCTCTTTCATAACTATTCTCCTTTCTTTTTATCAAAGTATTCTTGTTTTAATTTTAATGCTTTATCAATCGCATTTTTCGGTGTCTTTTGGCTCTTTTTCTGGAATCCGTTAAATAATATTACAATCCTTCCTTTATCAAAGCAGCAGAACACTCTATAAATATCTCTTCCGACTTTAACCCGTATTTCATATAATCCATCAGTGCTTTCAATATGCTTAAGAAATTTAAGTGGAATCCTATCTACCGTTCGAATTACTTTAAAGACATATTCAATCTTTTCTTGAACATTTGAATCAAGTGACAAATAGAAATCAATGAAATATTTCTCATAAAATCGTATCTCTATGGTCATACGACAAAGTTAACATGTTTGTTAACAAAATCAAAGCTATAAATCTATAATATTTATCTGAGGTATGTCTTTCCGACCATGCACCACAACTGAACAAAAGGATCAGCGTTGCAGGGATCCGGGAAAACATATTATCAGATACTTCTGCAACATCAAATTTCAAAATGGAAATCTATCCCAACCCGGGCTATGGCCTGTTCAGGGTACGAATTTTGGCACCTGATAGGGTGGTGGCCAATATTGCAGTCTTTAACAACCTTGGGAAATGCCTTCACATTTTACCGGTTATACAATTGCAGGAAGGATGGCAGGAGCACGAAATTGATCTGTCCGAAATGCCCGGGGGCGTTTACAACATCAGCCTTAACTCCGGATTGGGTAGTGCTAATTGCCAGGTGGTGATACTAAAATAGAATTTGATCCGGTGCCGGGACAGAAAGTCCTGGCACTGAACTTTGTTTTTGCACTAAATTATTAATTATGTGCAAAGTATATTAAATTTGTAAATAAAATATGATGAATAATGCAGTCCTTCACAAAAATATGCTTTTTAACCATAATCCTGGTCATTCAATCCTTCTTATTGTTTTCACAAAAAGAAACCAATAACTGGATAATGGGTTTAATAGATATGTGGGTGGTTTTCACTGACAGTGGACCACTTCCCTATAGTCCTCCTAATAATGTTGACATGATTGTTGATTTTTTTGAATCATCCGGATATGCTTCATCTGTTAGCGACAAGGATGGGAACTTATTGTTGTATACGAATGGTGAAGTAGTATGGAACAGTCATTTTAACTATGTGCCTGGTGGTTGGAATATGGCAAGTGACCTGAGTACTTGTTTAATTGTACCAACACCATCTAATCCGTATAGATATTATGTGTTTTCAAGCAATCCTTGGGGAGGTCCTTATGGAGGAGGTTCCATTAAAGTAAAACAAATTGATTATACATTAAATAATGGTGAGGGAGGAGCAACTTTAAACCAGTTAATTGGCTCTTCATGTGTTGGCAAATTCTCTACCCACTACCATGCAAACGGCAAAGACGTCTGGCTGCTTACACATGGCTGGAATAATAATACCTTCAGAGCTTATTTAATCACCGAACAAGAATTACCTTTCAACCCATGGATCGATACCAGTGCAGTGATCAGCAATTGCGGAATTATTCAGCAAGATACTGCAATTGTTGACCTTTTTAACAGCGCAGCATGGGGGCAAATGAAATTCTCACCGGGCGGGAATTATGTGGCCATGACCAGTACCGGTATTGATGTAGTGGAAATATTCGATTTCAACAGGGAAACAGGTATTGTGAGCAATCCCAGGACCATTAATATTGACCGGCCATTTGGAATAGAGTTTTCTTCAAATGGAACGTACCTCTATTTTAGTCAATACTTTTATTGCTATAATCCATATCCAGGGTGTTCAGTTCCATATCAAGATTCAATTCCTGTTTATCAAGTCGATCTATTAGCTGGTAATGATTCTGCTATTAATAATTCGATGGTTAGCATTTCTTATTCATCTCAAATAAATTTACAATATGGTGGAGTTAGTTTACAACTTGCATCTAATAAAAAAATTTATTGTAATCATGGTTCATTAGAAATACCAGTAATTAATGAACCTAATTTAGCAGCACATTTGTATCAATGGAATGACATAGGAATAGCCTTTCCAAATGGATATCCTGGTAATGGCCCAGTACAATTCCTTCCTGATTTTTTCCGATCCTACCTCGATTTTAATATCATGTTCGATGATGATTGCTATGGCAGCATTACCATGATATTTACACTCACCAACCAGGGCTTCGATTCCATTCGCTGGGAGTTTGAAGATACCCTGGCCGGATTAAGCTTTAGTATCCCCGACCAGGATACGGTTTACCACACCTTTGCTGCCATTGGGGAATATGAGATTACCCTAAAGCGCTACAGGCATGGCAACCTGGATGAGTTAAAGCGTATCCTGCGCATAAAACCTGAAGTATATGTTTTCCTGCCAAATGACACTGTTATCTGCGAAGGCGAACTGGTTTCTTTTTCTGTAGCAGATACCCTGTACAACTTTGCATGGGTAAATGATTTTTCAACTGACACAGTGTTTTCCGATACGGTTATCATTGAAGAAGCCGGAACCTGGTGGCCAATGGTAACAAACTATGAAGAAACCTGCGGCCATATTGATTCTGTACAGGTAATCGTACAATACGACACCCTCGGCCTGGGGCAGGATAACCAACCACTTTGCAGCCTGAACCCTGCTATCCTGGATGCAACTTTACCGGGAAACTGCAGCTATCAATGGTCGACCGGTGATACAACCCCAACAATAACAGCTACCGACAATGGCTACTATGCAGTTACTGTTCAGCAAAACTACTGCACAGTATTCGATACCATATTAATTTTATACGACGAACCCATCCAGATTGAACTGGAAGATACCCTGATGTTTTGCGACAGCATATCCCTTATACTCGATGCCGGTGATTTTCCTGCCGTATTTATGTGGTCACCAACAGGTGATACCACAGCAGCCATCCTGGTTGAAAATCCGGGCTTATATTCTGTAGTTGCCAGTAATGCCTGTGGAAGTGAAAGCGGTTCAACACAGGTCCTCCTCCTCGAAATACCTTTGGTTGAATTGGGCAGCGACAGTACATTCTGCCTGGGTGATACATTCATACTCCAAAACCAACAGGCAGGTAACTTCGAACCATGCCAGTATCAATGGTCAACCGGTGCAACTATGCATGCTATACCGGTTTTCAATCCGGGTACCTATGCTATGACTGTGTCGAACATTTGTGGTACTGGATCCGATACCGTATCGTTTTCAGCAGATGAAACCCCGGTTGTAGACCTGGGAAATGACACCGTACTATGTGCCGGCGACAGCCTGGTATTATCAACCGCTTCGTTGGGCAATTATTTGTGGTCGCCAAATGGGGAAACAGTCCCCTCAATTACTGTTTACGGTCAGGATATGTATTCGCTATCGGTTTCTAATGCTTGTGGAACATATAGCGATGCAATTGTCGTTATGTTCGACTTTCCCTTAAATATTGATCTGGGAGAAACCCTTTCGATCTGTTCAGGTGATTCTGCCTACCTCGAAAACACAGCAATTAATTTATATGGTCCTGATGCATGGCTATGGTCTACTGGTAGTACCAACTCAGCGATCTGGGGCTCAGATGCCGGTATTTATTCCCTCAGCATCACCAATGCCTGTGGTGTATTTTCCGATAGCATGTACCTGCATACCGATACTGCACTTAGTATTAACCTTGGCAACGATACCATCATTTGTCCTGGTGAAAACCTTCTTGTATCAGCCCCCTGGTATCCGTTTTCAGAATATTTATGGTCGACAGGCGAAACAGGATATTCCATATCGGTGAACGATTCTGGAAGCTATTCCCTGTCGGTATCCAATGCCTGTGGCACACACAAAGATTCCATCCTTGTAAACACCCACCAAAACCTGTTTGCCTTTCTTCCCGACAGCATCCCCCTTGATACAAACCAAAGCCTGACACTCGATGCAGGGCCGTGGTACTATGACTACTACTGGTCTACTACTGAAACTACACAGACCATTTCAGTGGACGATCCCGGCTATTACTGGGTTGAGGTTATTGATTCCATTGGCTGTTTGGGTTCTGACACTATATTGGTTTATGGAGTAAACTCAATTAGCAGTACTTTGCTAAGCCAGGTTAAGGTGTACCCGAATCCGGTTAAAGATGAGTTGATTATTGAGTTTAGAGGCACGGATTACAAGTCCGCGCCAGCGCATGTAGTGATAAATCTTTGGAATAGTTTGGGGCAGGAAGTTGCCCGGTACGCTAACGTAGACTTAACACAAAGTGATACCTTCGGTATTTTCAGAATTGACATGTCAGGGTTGCCAAAAGGGATTTATTTACTCAGTATCCGGCAAGGTAACGAAAAAATGGTGGTGAATGTGGTGAAGGAGTAACTGATCCGGGGAATCAGGCGTGATGACAGAGGAATCAAGCGAGAGGACACGCGCGATAGCGGGAGAAAAGATGGTTGTGAAGGTTGTAAAAAAATGATATCGCAAACTAACAGAAAGCAGCAGAGGCAAGGACCTGAAATCCGTGCCTCTGCTGACAAATATTTTAATTTCGTTTAAACTACTTCTTACGTTTTGCTTGCTGGTAACCCCTTTCCTTTGCCATTTTTTCGAGCCTGGCCTGGAAATTCGATTTTTTCGCAGGTTTCTTTTTATTGGCTTCCAATTGCTTTAGGATTGCCTCTTCATCGACAAAGCGTTTGATTATATACATCTGGGCAAAGGTAATTATGTTAGCAACGAAATAATAATAGCTCAATCCTGATGCATAGGAGTTAAACCAGAACAGCATCATTACAGGGAAGAAATACATCATGGTTTTCATGCCAGGCATTTGAGAACCGGCATCGCCCATCTGGCCCTGGTTTAAGCGCGTATAAATAATTGTTGAAATGGTCATCAATAATGTAAACAGGCTTACATGATCGCCATAAAACGGAATACTAAAAGGCAGATCAAGTACGCTGTCGTACGATGAAAGGTCGCTGGCCCACAGAAACGACTGCTGTCTTAACTCGATAGATGCAGGGAAAAACCGGAACATCGCAATAAGGATTGGCATTTGAAGCGCCATTGGCAAACATCCCCCCATTGGATTAACACCGGCTTTCTTATAAATTTCCATGGTTTTTTGTTGCTTTTCCATGGCTTTATCCTTCGGAATCTTTTTTGTCATCTCTTCGACCTGTGGCTTTAACACCCTCATTTTTGCCGACGACATATAGGATTTATAAGTCAGTGGAAATAACACCAGTTTAATAATGATGGTCATCAGCAAAATAATAAGACCATAATTAGAAATAAATGATCCAAGGAAATTAAAGATTGGAATAACGGCAAAGCGGTTAACCCATCCGAAAATCCCCCATCCAAGGGGTACAAGTTTTTCGAGGTCAAGATCGAATTTCTTAAGCGACGAATAATGGTTAGGGCCAAAATAAAACTGCATGCCTATGGTTTCGTTAGGCGAGTTATTGTAGGGCAGGCTGATTGAACTTGAACAAAATTTCAGGTACCTTTCATCATTTGCAACTTTGTTTTGTTTTATTTCTGCATTGGGAAAATACGAATCGGCAATCAGTACCGATGAGAAAAACTGTTGTTTAAAACTGATCCATTTTAACCTTGTAGGAATATTTTCTTCATCATCGTCCTTTGTTTCGCTTAAATAGTCGACTTCATCTTCGTGATGCTTATAATATATCCCTGTATACTGATCTTCGAAATCGCGGCCTTTTTCCTGGCCAGGTATATAATATTCCCAATCGAGATATAAGTAATTCTGATTTTGGGCCATCTGGGTATTCATTCCCACCATCCTGATATCGAAATCGACCAGGTAACTTCCGGGATTAAGTGTATAAACATATTCGATATAACTGCTTTCATCTGCCTGCAAACGCATTACAAGGCTTTGTGCACTTGTGCTGGCATCGATTGATTTATCGCCTGTTTGCGGAACAAAAAACATATTATTGGTTTCGATAAGCAGGTTTTTGTTGCTGTAGAAATTGAATCCAAATATTGTTGAATCGCCATTAAATAATTTAAGTGGCAATGAATCGTGTGTCTGGTATTCTTTTAATTGTGCTGAATATATCCGGCCACCCTGAGTAGCGACCTTTAATTTTACCAAATCGTTTTCAATAAAAACAAAATCTTTTTCGCCCGATGCAGCATGGGCAAATACACCATACAGTGCTCTGTACTGATCCTCTGTTTGTTGTTTATCACTTAGCTGGCCTTGTAAATCGTCCTTTTCCGGTGACTCAATTTTCTGCCTTTCTTCCTCAGCAATTCTTTCCTGTCGTAATTGTTCCTGAACCAGTGCTATGGAATCCTGCCGTTGCTTTGCTTTTTCCAGTTCCTCCTCCGATGGTTTCATATATATTGAATAACCAATCAGGATAACTGCAATTAATACAAAACCTATTATTTGATCTTTTTTCATTCTTTTTAATAATTTTCGATTCTCTTTACGATTTGCCTTACTTTTTTATTACACCAAAATTTTTATATCCAACCAATTATCTGGCATTACATTTTATTCGAGGGTTGCTTTTATAAAACTTACAAACAATGGATGGGGATTAATTACCGTACTCTTGTATTCAGGATGGAACTGCACGCCCATAAACCATTTATGTTTTGGAATTTCTATTATCTCGACAAGGTTTGTATCGGGGTTTATTCCGGTTGCTTCCATCCCGCCTTTCTCGTATTTATTCAGATAATCATTATTGAATTCGTAGCGGTGCCGATGTCTTTCGTTTGTCAATTGACTGCCATAAGCATCATATGCTCCGGATTCAGATTTTATATCGCATGGATATGAACCAAGCCGCATGGTTCCTCCCTTCTCGGAAACACCTTTTTGCTCCTCCATCAAATCGATAACCGGATCCGGTGTTTTCCGGTTCATCTCGGTCGAGTTGGCATCTTCAATTCCCAGTGCATTCCGGCCGAATTCGATAACCGCACATTGCATTCCCAGGCATATTCCAAAGAATGGGACATTATTTTCGCGGGCATAACGTGCTGCATTAATTTTACCTTCGATGCCACGTTCGCCAAAGCCGGGCGCCACCAATATTCCTTTAACACTTTTAAGAAGATCTATTCCGTTTGATTTCTCAAGATGTTCGGAATGGATCATTTTTACGTTCACTTTTACATCATTAACCGCTCCTCCGTGAATAAACGATTCAGTAATTGATTTATAGGAATCGGCTAACTCAACATATTTTCCCACCAGTGCAATGTCGACTTCCTTTTTGGGTTTCTTTATTTTTGATAAGAAATTAATCCAGGGTTTAAGCTTTGGTGCTTCATTTACAGGAAGTCCTAATTTCGATAAAACAGTAATATCCAGCCTTTCCTGCTTCATTTTAATTGGGACCTCATATATTGTCGACACATCAATCGATTCAATTACGGAATTGATATCAACATTACAAAACAATGCTACTTTTTTTCGAATATCGGTAGTGAGAGGTCGCTGTGTCCTTAAAACCAGGATATCGGGCTGTACCCCTTCTTCCAACAACATTTTTACTGAATGTTGAGTGGGCTTGGTTTTTAATTCTCCCGAAGTAGATAAATAGGGGACAAGGGTTAAATGGATAACCAGGGCATTGGAATGTAATTTCCATTTCAACTGTCGAACCGATTCAATGTAGGGAAGCGACTCAATATCACCAACTGTTCCTCCAATTTCTGTAATTACAACATCGTATTTGTGCTTGGTACCGAGAATTTTTATCCTTCGCTTAATTTCATCAGTAATATGCGGAATAATCTGTACTGTTTTTCCAAGATAGTCGCCCTTTCGTTCCTTATTTATTACTGATTGATAGATTCGGCCTGTAGTAACATTATTGTCCTGTGATGTGGGTGCATTCAAGAAGCGCTCGTAATGCCCCAGGTCAAGATCGGTTTCGGCACCATCATCAGTTACAAAACACTCGCCGTGCTCGTATGGATTTAAGGTTCCGGGATCGACATTAATATACGGGTCCAGTTTCTGAATGGTAACCTTATAGCCTCTTGCCTGTAAAAGTTTAGCCAATGAAGCAGAAATAATCCCTTTTCCGAGCGATGAAGTAACACCTCCGGTAACAAAAATATATCTGGTAACTGACATAGTGATTCAGGTTTCTATTAAAACTTATAACTCAATCCAAAACTTGGCATAATTGGCAACTGATCGATGCGCTGGTGTGTAATCCTGTCGATGTAAAAAATGTTATTACGGTCGTAAACATTGGTAATACTTACCATAGCCTGCAATTCGGAATTTTCGCCTATATAGAACATTTTCTTTAAAGTAACATCGAGGCGGTGGTAAGCGGGCAGAACTGCCTTGTTGTCGATATCGGTATAAACTATACCGATAATGCCGTTTGTTGTTGTATAATCTGTTCCAATTCCATCGGCAAATGTCAGTTGTTCGTACATAAGCTGATTCTGACGTGTTGGAAATCCTGAACCCAGGTTCCACCGTGCACTAAATTCCCAATCCTGATCTTTGCCAAAAATCTGTGATGCGACAAGATTGAGATTGTGTCGCCGGTCGAAATGGGGTGCATAATCATAAACGCCATCGTTTCGGGTAACTTTACCCAGTGAATATACAAACCAAAGATAGGTTCGTTTGAAATCATATTTCAGCAATAAATCGACTCCATAGGCATCGCCCTGTTCAATAATAAAATCCTTCTTAAAATAATCATCCTTGTCGGCGTTAGCTCTTGTGTCTTCGTAGATTTTATTCCTGTTAAGAACAATCAATTGTGGGTTGGTTTTTATATAACCTTCAATTTGTAACAGCAGATGAGTGTTCAGATCGTATTCAAATCCAAGTATAAGGTGTTGAGACCGTTGTAAATCCTGGGTAATTTCTTTCCCTTCAAACTCATCCTGCAATTCGAAACGGCCTGACAAAAAACCATAGAACAAGTTAACTACATCGCGCTCCGACACAGCACTAACCAGGTTTTGAGTAAATATCCCTCCGGCAAGTTTCAACCGTAATCTGTCGTTAACATTGTATTTTGCACCTAATCTTGGTTCGGGTGAGACAATTCCAAGTGAGGAATAATATTGTAACCGGAAACTTGGTTCGAGTAACAGTTTCCCACGATTTAATTTATACTTAAGATAACCTGCAAGTTCTGTTGTACTTTCAGGTTCATCTCGTCCGATTTTCCGTCCTAATGAATTATAAAACTCGAATCCGGTTGTATGGCCCATTGTTTCGATACCATAATCAAACTCATTATTTCCGAGAAAGTATACAAAGTCGAGACCCAGACGATAACTATTTATCATACTTGCACTCGGGTCATTCGATTCTTCTTTAAATGTGATGTCGTATTGCGAATAGCTGAAATTAGCTTTTATTAACACCGATGAACCTCCGGGAACCAGAAGAAAATTGCCCCCAAAACCTGAGGAGTTCCAATGCAGATCAGATACTTGCTTGTAGTTTACCCTGTCGCTGAAATTAAATCCGAATAAATTAACTTTGCTGCCATAGGCCGAATTAATTGACAACTTTCCATATATATCTGTGAAGCTATATGGCAGTCCACCTTCGTCGATGTATGAATAAATGATTTTCGAACTCTCATCGAGATAGGATGTTTTAGCTGATACCAAATATGTTACACTGCCTACATTTGATTCTGAGTATTTACTCAATGGCCCTTCTAAAAGAATCTTGGATCCAAACGGATTTGTTGACAGTTTGCCTGCAAGACGTTTTTTATTTCCATCGCGTGTTGTTATATCCATTACTGATGAGATTCGACCTCCATATTCGGCACTAAATCCACCCGTATAGATATCTGCATTTCTGATAATATCAGAATCGAAAACAGAAAAGAGTCCTATTGAGTGGAAGGGATTATAAACAACCAAGCCATCTAATAAAACTTTATTTTGTATTGGCGATCCTCCCCTGATGTAAAGCTGACCACCCTGATCACCGGTAAATATCACACCTGGTAAAATCTGAAGGTATTGAGCCAGGTCGGGCTCTGAGCTTACTGAAGGGATCCTGGAAAGCTGCTTTGGAGAAATTTTTATTAGTGACGTTCGTACTTCAGTTTTCATTTCCTGCCGTTCGGCCGAAACCACAAACTCTTCGAGTTCTACAGCACCTTTCTTCAGATACAAATTTTGATTGATAATGATATTCTTTTTTATGACTATCTGCATACTGATAGTATCGTAACCAATATAGGTAACCAATAGTGTATATTCACCTACAGGTATTTTGGTAAGGCTATAAAATCCATTGACATCAGTGGAAACGCCATAGGTGGTTCCTTTTAAATATACATTCGTGAAAATTATGGGTTCTCCGCTATTTTCGTCGTATACAAAGCCCCTGATATTACCGGTTTGAGCAAAGCCGGAAAAACTTGTCAGAATGACTATCAGGAACAAAAGGGATTGTAATTTTCGCATATTAGAGGTTTGGTAAAAACATAAAAAGGGAACAGAATAACTGTACCCTATTATTATGCTTTCCGGTTTTTAAGCTTATTCAAACTTGTTTATAAGATCAAGTTTTTGCTTTTCAGTTTTAATTTTCCTTTTTGCTTTTTCTATCTTAAGGTTAACATCTTTTATCAGGCTTTCTGCATTTTTCGTTTTAGCAAAAAATCCAATATTGTTCTCAAGCAGTACTATATCGCTCTCGAGCTGACGGATATGATCCAAAATACGATCCTTCTCGACACGGTACTGACGGTTTGCTTTTGTTCCCTGAGAAATGTTTTCGAGCCTTTGTTTATAAACAAGTACCGATCGTTTGTCGGAATCGATCTTCAGTTTATCAAATTGTTCATTTACAGCATCACGGAATTCTTTCTGAATTTTATCTTTTAACTTGAAAGGTACATGCCCGATCTCAGTCCACTCTTTCTGGAAATTTTTAAGTTGATTTATGTTTTCTTCAATGTTTTCGAGTTGTGCAAAATTCCTGACTATATCAATTAGGTCTTGCTTTGCCTGAAGGTTATCGCTGTATTCTTTATCGATGTTGGCAAAATAGCTTTCTTTTCTTTCGAAGAATTCGTTGCATGCTGCTCTGAACCTTTTCCATATCGCATCGGAATGTTTACGAGGAACAGGACCAATTTCTTTCCAGTCTTTCTGGAGCTTAATCAACTCATTACTTGTCTTTTTCCAATCAGTGCTATCTTTTAATGCTTCGGCCTGTATACATAATTCGGTCTTGAGCTGAAGGTTGTTGTTTTGAATTTCTTTATGCTCCAGATAGAAATCTCTTTTCCTGTTAAAGAAAATATCACAGGCATTACGAAAGCGTTCAAATACTTTATTGTTTTCTTTTTTAGTAGCAAATCCAATTGTTTTCCATAATTTCTGAACTTCGATCAGCTCATCTGATTTTTGTTCCCAGTCTTTATGCTTATCAAGCGTAAGATTTGCCAGTTCTTCAGCTTTTTCGCATAATGCAATTTTAGCATTCAGGTTGTTGGTTTGTTCCTGCTTCAGGTTTTCGAAATACTCCTGATGTGCTTTATTTATTGCTGTTGTAGCCGATTTGAATCGCTCCCAGATATCTTCGCGATTTTCATTCGGAACTGGCCCGATTTCGCGCCATTGTTCGTGAAGTTTCTGTAACTGCCTGAATGCTTTAACAACGCTCGGTTCCATCATCAGTTCTTCTGCATCTTCACACAATTTAACTTTGCTTTCAAGGTTCCTCTTTAAATCGAGGTCTCGTAATTCACGGTTTATTTTAACAAAATCGTAGAATTTTTCAACATTATGGTGGTAGTTTTCCCAGAGGTTGCGTACCTCAGCCTGTGGGACAAGCCCTGTTTCGTGCCAACGTTTTTGTAATTCGCGAAAATCGTTAAAAGTTTTGTTAATCGACTCTTGCCCATTTATTAAATCCTTGATATCTTCAATAATGGCATACTTCTTCTTAAGATTTGATTCTTTTTCAAGTTCAAGATTTTTATTGTATTCGGTTTTTAAGCGCTTGTATTGATTTAACAGTTCCTTTAGCTTTTCTTCAAAAGGATCGGCATCGAAAACAAAATCGGTAGGATCGCCACCTTCGCCCATGAATTTTTTCTTGGCAATATCAGCTTCGGCTTTGTGCTTTTTATAGAAGTTCGATTTTACGCTATCGACGTCATATTTTATGTCCTGTATTGGGGCATTTTCGAGTTTATCCGCGAGAATATTGATTAGTTCTTCTTTTGAAAAAGTCGAATAATCCTTTCGTTCTTCAACCTCCTCGTGTATCTGTTCATCGTCTTCAAGAAAGTTCTCAATGCTATTTTCATCAATATCTTCCTCGTCCGATTCTACTTTTACAGTATCTGCCGCATCGACTGGTGTTTCTGTAACATCACTACTTATTGCCTCAACCGGTTTATCGGCCTGCTCTTCAGACAATTCAACCTGATTATCAACAGTAGCTGGTTCTGTTTCTTTCGGAATAACGGTCTGCCCGGAATCCTCTTCACTTTCTGTTTTGCTTTCAAGTTCTATTGATGCAGGTTTTTCTTCCTTCTCTTCTACTACATCATCCTTCAGTTCAATTTCACTAACTGTTCTACTATCAGTTTCCTGATCAACTGATTCTTCTGGTTGTTGTGTTGCAGATTCTTTCATTACGACATTCGACACCATTTCGCTAATGGTTTCTGCCGGCTCATTCTCAATCTTTTCAACCTTTGTTGAATCAATAGTGCTTTCAATATCAGTTTCTTCCTTCGATTCAGCAACAGATGTATCTTGTGGCTCAACTTCGTCAACAACCTGTTCAGTTGAACTTTCAACCGGAGTTTGTAGCTCGGTTTCATCTAATTGTCCGGCAGGATTTTCCTCGGATTGATTAGTGATACTCTCAGCATTTTCAACTGATGCTGAAACAGGAGAATCCTGGCTTTCATTCTCCTCAATAACTTCATGTTCAATTGGTTCTTTCACCTGATTTTCAGGTTGGGTTGTTGTTTCGTTTTCAACTACCTGTTTGTTTTCTTCATGAGCACTGTCTAAATCATTAGCTCTTTCTTCTGATGTTTCCTGGCTAATGGTGTTTAAGTCTTTCATAGTACAAAATTTTTAATTTCCGAAGCTTCGGATTTCAACATTAATTGTTTCAGTGTCTGCATATGCAGCAGGATCAATTTATTTAATTAATAATAAGTTACTAAACTTGGAATGTCACAAATAAAGAACAATTACTCTTTCATCGTATAGAACAAGCATAATGCTCAATCCATCAAGTGTTTAATTTTAAATAGCCTGTTTTTTTATTAAGCGTACGAAAATAGGTAATAAACTCAACTACACAAAGTTTTTTTGCCGAGTTCGCTTTGGCCGGATTTCGTCATCTACATTTCGTTTTACAAAAAAAAACGAGCACAAAAAAGGCTGCCCATTCAGAACAGCCCTTATTATGTATTTGCGCATAACCACCGGTTTAGTTTATTTGGATATTGCGTGGTGGTTTTAATTTTGCTTCTTCTTTTTTAGCAAGTTTTACGAGCAGAATTCCATTTTCATAATTAGCTTCAATCTTCTCAGGATCAATGTTTTTTCCAATCCTAAATTTCCTTGTAAAATCAGAATAATTAAATTCTGAATTAATGTAGTACATCTCTTCTTTTGATTCCTGATTTTCTTTTTTTCCCGAAATGGTTAATTCTTGATTTTCGATTTTTATATCAAAATCTTCTTTTTTGTACCCGGGAGCTGCCAGTTCAATTACAAATTCATCGCCTGAATCTATTAAATTTACTGCCGGTACCGAATTATTCGAAAATCCACTATCGCTAAAAAAGTCACTCATAAACTGATTGAACGGATTTATGTTTCCCATCAATAATTTATGATTCTGTGTTGGTTTAAATTTTACTAAGTTCATTTTTTATCCTCCTGTTAAATTAATTTATATTTAGTTTCGCATGTCCTTTGTCAAAGTTTATACCACCTCAGTTTATGTATCATTTTTGCAGGATTCTCAATCTTTTATGCGTCATTTTGACACTTTACAAAGCTGCAACAAATCATAAAATCTACACGCACACTACACAACATGCACTACCATTAGCCTTCAGCCAATTCTTGACTAATTTACCATATATGTCATATTGACACCATATAGAAAAATAATTGCATAAATTATCAAGTTAAAGCAGATTCTTCTGATAGATTCCTGAATTTTCAGATAAAGGATTTCATACATTTGCATAGAAAAAACAAACAAAATGAGAATAGATATATTAACTGTACTACCTGAAATTCTTCAGGGACCACTTAATCATTCAATAATAAAAAGGGCACAATCGAAAGAGGTAGCCGAAATCTTTATCCACAATATTAGAGATTACTCGAAAGACAAACACAAACGTACTGATGATTATGCTTTCGGTGGCGATGCCGGTATGGTAATGACAATTGAACCAATATATCTGTTAATTGAAAAATTAAAATCGGAAAGGAATTATGATGAGATAATCTATACTTCGCCAGATGGATTCAGTTTCGACCAAAAAACGGCTAATAATCTATCGATGCTGAACAATCTGATTATTCTTTGCGGACACTACAAAGGTGTTGACCAAAGAGTTCGTGATCATTTAATTACTAAAGAGATATCAATTGGGAATTTTGTAATGACCGGTGGAGAAATTGCCGCAGCAGCAATAGTTGATAGTGTAATTAGACTTCTGCCAGGAGCAATGTCGGATGAAACTTCGGCACTTTCCGATTCATTTCAGGATAATTTATTAGCCCCACCAGTTTATACCCGACCTGCGGTATTTAATAACTGGAAAGTTCCTGAAGTGCTGTTGTCAGGGAATTTTAAAAAAATAAAAGAATGGCAAATGGATCAATCAATAAAAAGGACAGAGACATTGCGTCCTGAATTGCTAAAAAATGATTAACATCCTGTACAGATACTAATGTATTTTGTTAGCTATTTAATTCATCCCTTCGACTGTTTCCTAATCTTTGTTAGTAAAATTTTTACCACTATTAATGTTTTCATTCATCTATTAATATATTTCATTCGACCCTGAAAGTTGTCTGTTCATCAAGCGTATTCCTTACTATCACTGCAAAAGAGTAACCTTTTCAAAGCAAAGTAGTATACGACAATATTGACTTAAATCTGGAAAACAACTTAAACTTAATTATTTGAAACAATGGAACATTATACTTCAAATACGACTGTAAAAAGAAAGCTTAAAGTGCTCCTGGCCGAAGATAATTTGATAAACCAAAAAGTTGCTTCGATCAATATCAATAAGTTAGGCCACGATGTAGAATTTGCTGATAATGGAAAAATAGCTCTTGAGAAATTTCAGGGTGCTAAATACGATATCATTCTGATGGATTTGCAAATGCCAATTATGGATGGCATCGAAGCTACAAAGAGAATCAGAGAAATTGAAAAAACTAATATAAAGCAGCCTGTTAAAATTATAGCCATGACAGCAAGTGCATTGCCCGAAGACAAATATATTTGCTTCGAGGCTGGCATGAACGATTATATATCAAAGCCATTCAGACGTGAAGACCTGTCAAGGGTATTTAATGACTTTTTTAGTGCATAAATCAAATAAACCCCAATTTTGAATTAAAAGGCTTGCTTTCGGCAAGTCTTTTTTTTTGGTATTTTTCGATCAAAATTTAACTAAAATGAGATCATATTATCTGTTGCTATCGTTTTCCTTAATTGTTTTAATTGGGCTGGCTTCATGCCTGAATAGAAAAGATTC
>CAYLZH010000092.1:1341-16130 GCA_964388245.1 uncultured Bacteroidales bacterium | reverse complement strand
GTTGATTATACAGAGATATGGCTTAAAAATTTTCATGTCGACCTGGGTACAAATCCCTTTGATATGAAATTTAGGATGAAGAATCCGGTTAGCGATATGCACATTAACGGGCAAATTGATGGCATGATTGACTTTGCAGGAATAACAGATATAGTTCCAATTGACGATTTTTCGATGAAAGGAGTGTTAAAATGTAACCTGAAATTGTTGGGAAGTTTATCTGCAATTGAAGAGGAAAGATTCGATGATTTTGCGGCGTCAGGCATGATCCTGTTAAATAATTTTATGATGAGGTCTGAAGACCTACCAGTTCCCCTGGAGATTAATCAAGCCTCAATGAATTTTACACCTAAGGCTATGGAATTAACTTCTTTTGATGTAGTAATGAGTAATTCTGATTTTAACCTTAAAGGTAAAATAGAAGATTATATCCCATTTATTTTTAGTGATGCTGTTATGACTGGCTCACTTGAACTGAACTCGAATCAGATCAATTTAAATGAATTGATGATTGATGAAGAAAGCGCTGATACAATCAGCGATGAATCGATGCCGCTGGAAGTAGTCGAAATACCCGGGAATATCAATTTTACATTTACAACTGATATTGGTAAGTTGATATACGATAAAATGCTTTTATCCAATATGAAAGGAATAATTAAGATGAAAGATGGACGGATAAGCATGGATAAATTGGATATGGATTTATTGGGCGGCTCAATGTTGGTATCGGGATATTATGATACACGGGATATTACAAAACCGGGTATTGACCTAAACCTGGATATAAAATCAATAGCTGTTGACAAATGCTACGGAACCTTTAATACGGTTGAGAAACTTGTACCTCTGGCAAAGTATTGTCGTGGTGATATTTCAGCCAATATTCAGTTCAATAGTTTGCTCGACCAGCAAATGAATCCGGTTATGAATTCAATCAATAGTTCCGGTAGTATTTTATCAAAGGAAATAGCAATTGTTAATTCCAATGTATTTAAAACTTTAGGCGATAAGCTAAAAATGAATAAATTAAGTGAGCCAAGCCTAAAAGATTTTAAAGCCAGATATGAAATGAAGGATGGGATAATTGAGCTTAAACCATTCACTGCAAAAGTTGCCGGACAAAAGGCTACTATATCCGGTACACAGGGAATCGATCGCAGCATCGACTACAAAATGGCTATGGATGTCCCAACAGCATCGTTTGCCGGAAGTTTAAATAAAGTATTTCCTGAACAAGCTGGTATGGATATCGGAACAATGGTAAAGGTTAATGTGCTTTTTAAAGGAAGTCTTGACGATCCAAAAGTGGGTGTTGGACTGGGTAAAGATGGGAGCTCGGTGAGCGAGGTAGTTAAGGATAAAATAAAAACCGAAGCAGATAAAAAAGTACAGGAGGCCAAGGATAAAACAAATGAGGAGATTGAAAAACAGAAAGAAAATATACTAAAAGAAGCACAGCAAAAAGCTGATTCAATAAAAGAAGCAGCTCAGGTATCGGCAGATAAAATCAGGGCCGAAGCCAATAAGAAAGCGAAGGAAGTTGAAGATGCTGCCAGTAATAAATCGATAATAGAGAAGAAGCTGGCCAAAACTGCTGCTGATAAAATCCGAAAAGAAGCGGAAGAAAAAGCTCAGCAAATAATTTTAGAAGCCGATAAAAAAGCTGACCTGATCATGAAGGTTGCAAATGAAGAGGCTGCAAAAGTAGGAGTGTAGCTATTTGAGATCTAATCTGATATCAAAAGAATCAGTCTTGTTCGATGTGCTTTAACGATATCTCAATATCATAGGTGCCGGCCAATAGTTTTGACAGATTTTCAGCACAAAAAACAGAACGGTGTTGGCCTCCTGTACAACCAAAACTTATCTGCAGGTGCGAAAAATTTCTACTGATATAAGTATCAACGGATGAGCTTACCAGGGTAAAAGTTCTTTCAATGAAATCTTTTACTTCATATTTATCTGCAAAGAAATCAATTACATCCTGATCCTTACCTGTCGAAGTTTTATATTTTTCATAACGGCCGGGATTTGGTAATGCACGACAATCGAATACGAAACCTCCACCATTGCCTGAATTATCTTGTGGTATGCCTTTCTTATATGAAAAACTAAATATGCTTACATGCAGCTTTTCACCTTCGAACAGTTGAGAATACTTATTATTCGACTCAATAATCTGATGTATGACCTTATGGAGCTCAGGTAATTTATCCAGGAATTTAAGTTTAGGGAGTATGTTTTTCAGGTTATTAATTGCAAAGGGAATTGATTCGATAAAATGATTCTTACGTTCAAAAAAACCACGGTATCCGTAAGCTCCCAGCACCTGCATTGTCCTGATTAAAACAAATGCATAATATCGGTCAATAAATTCCTGCTTATTGATAGAAATTCGCTGACAAAGCCGGTTTAAATAATATTCCAGCAGTTGGTCACGGATTGTTTCGGGAAGGTTTGCCTTGGCCTGATAAAGTAATGAGGCAACATCGTATTGAAGAGGCCCTTTTCGTCCGCCCTGGTAATCGATATAATAGAGCTTAATATTTCTCAGCATTATGTTTCGTGACTGGAAATCGCGAAACATAAAATAACTGCTTCCATTTTCTAATAATATTCTTATAAAAGATTGGAAATCATCTTCGAGGGGTTGTTCATCGAATGATACACAATCTAATTTAAGGTAATAATATTTAAAATAGTTCAAATCCCACTGAATGGATTGTTCGTCAAATTCAGCACGGGGATAGCATAAATCATAATTCAATCCATCGTTTCCATCAACCTGAAACTGTATAAGATCTGATAAAGCGGTTTTATATAATCCGATCAAATCCTGATCGAATGAATTCATATCCCTTGAAATCACCTTATTGTATAGGTTGTAATCGCCTAAATCTTCCACGATATAAAACAAACCGTCAGGTGATTCATATTCCACCCTGGCAACGTGCAGTCCTTTATTGTAAAAATGCTTCGAAAAAGAGATAAATGCACTGTTTTCTTTAACATAAGGATTGTATGCTATAATTTGTGTCGAATCTTTGAAGTGTAACCTGAAGTATTGCCGGTTCGATCCCGATTTTGGCAGTGCCTGTATTTTAAGAGGTTCGCTTCCCGACCATTGAATTGCATGATTACGAATTACTTTTTCTAATGCTTTGTATTTCATTTTATTTGGTTTTGGACAAAATTATTTTTTATCGATTGCATTTCAAAAAATTAATACCTGAGAAATTATCATTATGGGTAAAATAAGCTGAAACGGGATTCGAATCCGTGAACCTCAGATTAAAGAGGCTGATGCTTTAACCCTGAGCTATTCGCACAGGTCATGATCAAATAATAGAAATACGATAATTATTACACTCAGGAAAAGTAAAAATCCTGGCTAATCAATAACCAGGATTTTTACTTTAAAATAGTTCAAATCGTTTATTTCAGAATCTGAACAACCTTATTCTCAATGATTCCGTTCGACTCAAACCTGATGAAATAACACCCTGTGCTTAAATTTTCTGCATTGAGAGGAATATGGTATGTACCTGCCCGATATTCTCGATTTGTAAGTATATCCAATTGTTGCCCGATTGAACTGAATAATTCAATCTGAACATAACCATCTTGCGGAATATGGAATTCTACAGTTGATTTATTTTTGAACGGGTTGGGATAAACCAGTAAGGATTCTATTTGGTCGTTTCTGATTTTATTTACAACACTTAACTTATTTTCCGAATATTTGTCATCACCCTGAATCCATGAATGAACTTTAACTTCATGCTCTTCACCATCATAAATTTTAATGTGGAATTGTTCCAGAGGATTAAGTCCGTGGTTTTGTGTTTTAAGTTGGTCAGGTCCCCAAATGCAAATTGCAAGATTTTTATTTTGATATAAACCTGATCCTACAAGATCTCCTTCCTGGGAAAAAATACCTATTTCAGCACCGTTTTGTGGTTTAATTTCCCAGGCGTGGGCGGGTATGCATAATGTCATGTTTGAGCCGGTGTTAATATCCTGATTGTAGAATTCCGGTTTAGGATTGATGAAAAGGAGTTTTGATGCTAAATTTAATACAGGATAATAAAACGTTTGGGATGAAGTAATATTAATTTGATATCCACTTCCAGGCTGCATATTGACAATCAGATTTATTCCCCAGGCCGGCCAGTATGGATTACCCATGCCGTCTTTAACAATTACAATAGAGGAATATATCGAACTAAGCATAGTTTCAATATCACCAGGGACAGTATTGAGGTAACTAATCATACTCCAACCCTGAGGAATATTCAGAGGCGTAGTTACAGGATTAGCGGCTGTACCTGTTAATGTAAGATTATGTTGTGCAGCCATATTGATTTGGTATCCTTGGGTTGCATCGATATCACCAATTGCGTTTATTCCGAATTGTGGCCAGTAGGGATTTCCATACCCATCTTTAACAATCACCAGATCGTTTACAACAGGTGCAAACACCGAACTCATATCCGGATCAGCAGGTACAATGAAACTTGAAATTATGCTCCAGCCCTGAGCAAGTAGCAAATTTTGGTTGCTTAAAGTAATTGCCGATAAACTTTCAAGTCCACTCATTCCGTTAACAGTAAAGGTACCTGTGTTGGGCATTACCGGAGGCTGGATATAGGTGGCTGTTGCACTATATTCTGTTTCTGCGGCAACTCTCCAGATTTTCCATTTAAATGTTTCGGCTGCGGCAAATCCATCATTGCCAACATCGGCACCCCATGCTGTTAAACTGGCGGTGGCACCTGTCCATACGTGATATCCTCCACATGCAAGTATGCCTATGGAATCGTAAAAAACTCCAACATAATCTCCAACCTGAATCGTGTTGCCATCGAAATCATAATTTGCAAAATCCGGTATCAGAATAGTATGGTTAGTGGCTGTAATGCCATAATTCCATCCCGGACCGGGCGACATGATGACTGTTACAATCACCTCATCGGAATTGGAGCATGAATTTGCATCCATAACTGTAACTGTGTATGTGCCGGAATCCGATACAGATATGCTTTGTGTAGATTCACCTGTATTCCACAAATAGGAAACAAAACCTGATCCTGCATCAAGAGTAATAGAACTTCCCTGAAGAATAGTTTGATCTGCTCCGAGATTAACTGTGGGTAAATTATACAATGAAATCAGTACTTCATCCGATCCGGAATTTGAGTTTGCATCGCTAACAGTCAGGCTGTATAAGGTTGCAGCTAAAGGTGTAACAGTAATTGATGTGCTTGTTTCGCCCGTACTCCAATTATAATTATATGGTGTAAGCCCCCCGCTAACTGATGGAATCAGGGTGAAATTGCTTCCCTCACAAATACTGAGATCGAAACAAAGAGAAACTGACGGGGGTTGTGATGTAGGATTTATTATCATTACGGTATAATCGTGTGCTTCGCCATAAGAGTAGGCTGTGCAAGGATCGGTACAACTTGAACTCCACCGGCACCTTACACGCATTCTGTGACTTCCAAGGTTGGCATTTGATGGTATGGTAATATCTGTACTATAGGTTGTTCCGGTGGTAGGAAGGTTGAAATCAAGAAGCAATCGCTCGGAAATATCAAAGTTTGAATCGTTATTGAAGTCAATCCACACAGAAACATTCTGATCCTGGTAATTTGTTGTTAGCGACATGGTATATGTACCCTGGCGTTCAAGTGTTGTGGATATTGATGAGAAATCGGAGTAGCCATCTGTTCCACAACCTGTTGCTGTCTGGTTGATTGTATGAAATGAAAAATCGTCAATTTCATCACCATACCCGGCACAATTCGAACTTGGAATACAATAACTTCCCTGCATTATACTGATATATTCGCTGATATTAACAGATGCATTGTACGCTCCGGACTGAATGCTGTAAGTAAAGATTACTTCGGTACCGACGGCTATTCCCGTATCGGCCTGGATAATGAATGTTGTTGTAGTACTTGTTCCCGGTGTTAGTGTTCCTAAATTTACTGATGGATTTGTAATAGAGACCAATGAATTATTCGTTGTCAAACTGGCTAAAACTGAATAACATGTACTGTTTCCATTATTTCCTGATTCTATTACAAATGATGCTGTTTCTCCGGCATCAAGTATACCGTCACCATTGCCGAGGCTGGTATCATCGATATAGTATGCACCGGTGGTTAATTGAGGCGCATTAACATCGAGTGTGAAACTACCTGTCCAGGAGTATCCACCGGTGGCCGTAATTTCATATGCAAAGATTAGGGTATGCTGATCGGGTATGTTGTTGGCAATATCAAAAAGTATTGCATTTGTGGCAGTAACAGTTGCTGATGCAGCAATTATTCCAAGATTCTCGGTGCTATCAGAAAAGCTAAGGTAAGGATCGGTGGTGTTTACAGTAAAAATTACATTCGATGCTGGTTGCGATCCGATATTTTCGATGTTCAGGTTTAGGTATATTGATTCGCCATAATCTGCCTGTCCGTTGTTGTTACCGATCGCATCGTTAACAGTTACAGATTGAATATTAATAAAAGGAGTGTTTCCCGGAATAACATCGATTGTGCCAATGAAAGGTTGTCGGTTTTGTTTTGTCACAACAATATCAGCTAATCCTGGTGACGAAAACGCCGGAAACGAGAGATTTGCTATTCCTGTCGATCCGGTATACTGTGCATCGAGTAATACTCCATTTTGAGATAATGCCACGTATGCATAGCTTTCGGTTGTTACCTGCAAAGTACTGGTTCCTACCTGTACCGACGAGGGATAACTTACTGACATAGCAGATGGAACAGAAAAATAAACCATCAGTGAAGGATCGCCCATCAGGTGGTAGATCTCCCAATAATATTGTGCTGTTGATGTACTTTGCCCGGCTGAGACAGCAAGATTTCCGGCATGGATCATTTGTCCTTGTGTGGGGTACCAATCCGATTCAGGTTCACCATTATCATGAAACGTACGGTCGTACACTCCGAGTCCGGTACCCGAATAAGTCGGGTTGGCTGTCACAGTTCCAACACCTACTCCCCAGTAATAATCGCCGGTCCAATAGGTGTTATTCGAAGCACCGATATATCCAAGAGCACCTTTATTTGCAGCCCGCAATAGTGCTTCGCCAAAACAAACCGATACATCAAATTTATTGGTAACACACGCATTTCCAATCATTAATGGATACTTGTTGGCATTGGTCATCGATGATACATGGCTAACTGTAAAGGAAGGATCGGCCCAACCTGATGAGCTTCCATGTGCTGTGTAATTGGCAAAACTACATCCATCGCTCACGTCATTTCTAATTTGGGTGGCTGCCGATCCTGAGGCAGGATACAAATAAGTGTTTGAATAAATACCGTGTGCAGCATTGAAATAATATGTAGTTCCATAATTTATCTGACCGTTTCCGTAGGTAGGGGCCATGCTAGCATCTACACCTGATACCAGTACAACTGTATCTAAAAACGAAGGTTGGGGCATCAGATATTGCTCGTATTCAAGGGTTTTGTCTATTTGAGGTTGCAATTGTTCGATATTCGTTGCCGAAAATCTTCCATAATATGCATCGGGAAGATAGTCACCACCTCCATCGTATTCACAATAATAGAGGTCGCTAACATGTCCTGACATGGAGAAGGCCGGCACCTGGGCCACATCGCCAACAATCAGTACAAAACTTGGAGCAGGATCTGATGTGGTGGCTGCATTATATAGTCCCTGGAGGTAATTCTTTATTGATGTAGTTGTGTTACCAACCAATGGATTATTGGTATAGGCTTCTACAACGTTGAATCCTTTTTTGGTCTTCCAGGCTACAAATTGTTGCAGGGTAGTTTGAAACATAGGATCTGAAACAATCACATACTTAACAGGATAACTCACAATTTGTTCTTTCGTGTTGATCTGATTATTTAATAGTTGTCCGAATGGTTTTTCGAATACAGGTGAATGATATTTTTCAGCAGCATTCCTTGTACTTGTCAGGTCGGCATTTTCGAATGAAACTTCAACCACCATATTCGTCCTGATTTTTAAAAGATTCTGAACAGGATTGTAGAGGCATGGATTTATAATGAGCTTACCGATTTTTTTACCTCTCATAGTTCCGATTTCTTCTACACTGGCAATATTATTTATAAGATAATCATCGGTAGAATAGACTTTCTCGATATAATGAAATTTTACCTTATCAGGATCCTGATTTTTTGCCAGTGGTGGCTGGCTCGGAAATATCTTTGACAGGGTACCGCTTTGATTAATATCTATAATCTTTTCATCAAAAGAGATAACTTTAACCGATGCTTTACCTCCAAATGGAATTTCAATGAGTTCAGTAAATACTGGCAATTCAGGATATCCAAAATTATCTTCAGCCTTTGATGATTCAAAACTTAATGTAATAAAATTGCCTCTCCTGGTTGAAATTTCCTGGCTTATTAATTTACTAACATTCGCTTTTAGTCTGATATCAAAATTATTTTGACTTAAAACAACCACTTCGGTTTTTCCATGGTTCACATCAATTTCCTGTAGTTGACCATACTGGATTAGGGGAAAAAAAGTGATCAGTAATAACAATAGCAAAGATTTTCTCATATCGATTGTGTTTTTGTTAGAAGTTTGAATGATTTATATTTACAACAAATGTACTTAGAATAATTGTTCGATAAAGCACCTGCCAAAGAAAAACCGTATTTTTGAAAATTTTAACACAAGTGCAGGAAAATTCAAAATAGTAAGCAAATGAAATCGGAATGGCTTCAAAGTATAGAACTCAATCTCAATCAACAAAAGGAAAAAATTCACAAGCGGGATCAGCGATTTTTTCAGGTTGATCAGTTGTTACGGATTGCAGAACGGCTTGATAAGTTTAGTGTTAACTGCCAGGAGTGTAAGGATCAGAAACCGGTGTTACATGAAATTTCATCCAAACTTGCCGACACGATTAATTCCGGGCCTTCAGAAAAAAGGGAATTCGAACGTAAAACCGATCCTGTAAAAAAACATTTAAAAAAGAGGCATCAGATATTTCCAGTGTATTTCTTTGTTTCGCTATATTCATTTTTAGGTATAGCATCAGGAGTTGTTATAGCGCTCCTTTTTAGCCTTGTACGTCCTGATTTGCTTTATCATGGATTGGTTACCTTTATTATTATTGGACTGATAGTGGGCTATTTCTATGGAAATAAGCTGGATTGGAAAGTCAGACGTGAGAACAGGCTTTTATAATCCCTTTCTACTTGTCACACCTGGTTCATGTCAACTGAAAGCTGAATGCCATAATTCTTCAAAAAACGGGATTTAGCCCTGACTATTATTGTTTTCTATATTCGTCGGTAACGAATAATCAATGTTTTAATAGTAGTTCATTTCGTTTTGTTGGTTTCGGAGATAATGTATATATTCATTGGCCTAATTATTAACAGCAGTTTCCGTAACTCAAGAAACATTAATGCAAATATTTCGAACAAGGATAAAATAACAGTATGAAAGGATTAGGTCGAATAAATATCAGAAAAGGATTCAATGCAATTCTTATAACGGTTATTTTATTTACTTCACTTATATTTAGCTTATACTTTTATTTTGACAAGAAGCAGGAGTATGGATATAAAAAGAAAGTCCTTAAGCAATATTCAACACAGAATCAAAAAACAGTTCTAAAACACGAAGTTGAAAGTGTTATTAATTATATCGATTATGTAAGGGACGAATATAAAGAGTTGCCCGATAGTATGATTAAAATGATTGCCATGAAAAGGATTGAGAAAATCCGGTTCGAGCACGGCGGGTATGTATTTGTCAATTCCTATCAGGGTCAGGCACTTGTATATCATGGCGCTGTAGCTACTGGATATATTGATGTTTCCGACTTAACCGATCCCGATGGCAAAAAACTTTTTAAGCTCGAATTAAAAGCTGCCAATAATCCTGATGGCGAGTACATGACCTATAAATATAAACCAATTGGCTCGGATTCTATAATGCCTAAAATTTCGTTTATGAAAGGCTATAACGACTGGCAATGGATTATTGGGGCAGGATTTTATTTGCAGGATATAAACCGTGAATTATCCACTATAGAAAGTGAATATCTGTAAGAGTTAAAAAATGAACTGTTAATTGGAGTTGCCGGATTGGTTATTATCTGTATATAGATGATAATTTTAGGAAATCATTATACACATTCCCTGAGTAAGGAAATAAATATATTTGTTGATTTTTTTATTCGACTTTCTCGAAATAATAAAAAAATCGATACCTCAGTGATTCTTTTTACTGAATTTAGGGAACTGGCGAGGGAGGCAAACCTGATGATTGAGGAAAAGAATAAGCTTGAAAAGGAACTGATTGAGAGTAAAGAAAATTACAGCAAATTAATCGATCAGGCTGCCGATGCAATAATTAAAGCCGACTTTGATGGAAATTTTATTCAAGTAAATCCATCGTTTTGTCTGTTGACAGGATTTTCAGAAGCACAAATCCTAAAAATGAATATTAAAGATTTATATACATCTGAAGATCTGATTAAGAATCCTTTAAAATTAAATGAATTGAATATAGGTCAGGAAGTTATTAACGAACGCAGCATATTAACAGAACAGGGGCATCGAATTATTGTGGAAATCAATTCGAAGAAGATTGATAAATACACATTCTTATCGATAATCAGGGATATATCGCTTAGAAAAAAGGCCGAAATGGAATTGGAAGAGTACCGTAACTATCTTGAAAACCTGGTTAAAGAACGAACTGTAGAAATCGAGTCCAAAAACAAAGAGCTAACTGAAAAAAATGAAGAACTTGAACGGTTCAACCAATTGTTTGTAGGGCGTGAGTTTCGGATAAAAGAATTAAGAGATAAAGTGAAGGTCTTAGAATCGCAAATGAAAATTTAAAATAGATTGTTGGAAATATTTATTCAAATGTCAAACCTAGAAAACCAATATGAACAACCTCGAATCACATAGATTGCAGAAATGATATGGATGAGAAATTAAAAATACTTATTGTCAATGATAATGCTGAAATTCTGATGGTTCAGGACAAAATGATCGATCCAAAAGAGTTTTTGGTTAGTAAAGCAATGTCAGGACTCGATGCACTTGCCCTTGTACAAAAGATGGTTCCCGATATTATACTTCTGGATGTTGTTCTACCTGACATACTTGGCTATGAGGTGTGTAAACGTATAAAATCCGATCCCCGGCTAAGCCACATTCTTGTTCTGTTTGTTTCGGCAATAAATATATCAGCAAAAGACCAAACAACCGCATTCGAAGCAGGTGGCGAAGGTTTTATCGGTTGGCCATTTAAAAAGCAGGATCTCGACTCAAGACTTAAATCATTTAGAAGAATTATATTATCAGAAAGAAAACTAAAGAAAAGTGAGGAGCGGTACAGGTCATTGTATAATAGTTTGCCTGTAGCTGTTTTGCGATCTACTCCGGAAGGAAAAGTATTGCAGGTAAATCCGGCTGCTGTTCAAATGTACGGGTATAATTCAAAGGAAGAAATGTTAGCTGTGGAGGCTGATGACTATTACTCCAGTATAGCGGATCGAGAAAAAATGCTCGATGTGCTTTTGAAAGAGGGGCAAATCCGCAACTATATCACCAAAGAATATAAAAAAGATAAATCGCTTATTTGGGTTAAATCGGATTATACTGCCTTAAAAGACAGCGAGGGAAACATACAATTTATCGATGTGTTATCGGAAGATATTAGCCAGATAAAGGAGGCAGAAGATAAATTAGAGTTAAGCGAAAAACGATTCAAAGCATATATTGAATATGCACCACACGGATTTTTTGTTGCCAATGAAAAAGGTGAATATATCGAAGTAAACAAGGCCGCCTCGCAAATAACAGGTTATAGCGAAGAAGAACTTTTACAATTATCAATTGCTGACATTACACCAAAAGATGCTTTTAATATAGCAATGAATCACTTTAAAAAAGTATCTGACACAGGTTCCGCAATTGGCGATGTTCCTTTTCTTAGAAAAAATGGCGAGAGAAGGATATGGTCAGTTAGTGCTGTAAAAATAAATCCGGAACTGTTTGTTGCTTTTGTAATTGATATAACTGACAGAAAATCAACAGAAGAGGCACTCATCGAGAGTGAGGATAGGCTAAAACTTGCAACAAAATCGGCACATATTGGAATATGGGACCTTGATTTGATCAGTAATGTACTTGTTTGGGACGAGGGAATGTATGATATGTATGGTATCGATCCGAATGATTTTAAAGGAGATTTTGAATCATGGTTGAAATATATCCACACCGACGATCATGAGGTATTAGTAAATGACCTTAAGCACGAGATTAAAGACAGGACAGCTATTAACTCAGAGTACCGGATAATACGTCCGGATAAGCAGATCAGGAATATCGAGTCGTATGCCTATATTCATAAGAATGAAGATAATGTTCCTTCGCGTATAGTAGGTGTAAATATCGATATAAGTGAGAAAAAACAGGCCGAGGTTAAATTCAAGACAATATTTAATACGATTAATGATACCGTTCTTATATGTGATTTTAATGACCGGATTTATGAGTGTAATTCAATATCGATCAAGAGGTATGGCTATGCAAGAGAGCATTTGTTAGGAATGAAATCAGCAGGGTTGGTATCAGAAGAAGATAAAGCGTATTACCTCAGGCAAATTGAAGTTGTAAAAAATTCAGGACATATTACTTTCGAGTGTGTGCATGTAAATTCATCAGGTAAATCTTTCCCAGTCGAGTTGAGTGCAAACCAGATAAATTATTTTGGCGATTCAGCATTGTTGTTTGTTATCAGGGATATCTCGCGCCGTAAAAATATTGAAAGTCAGTTGCAGTTAACACAGTTTGCTTTCGATAATGCCAATATCAGTATTTTTATGATTCAACCCGATGGTGAAATATTTTATATAAACGAAACTGCATGCAGCCAATTGGGTTACCAAACCAGCGACCTTATCAGTAAATATGTATGGGATATCAGGGTTGATAAAGAAAATTTCGAGCAAAAGAGAAATGAACACTGGAAATGGCTCTCGGAGAAAGGCTCAGTTGTATTTGAGACATTTTTACAAAAATCAAATAATGAGACATTTCCTGTACGGGTTAATTCTACAAAAATGCAGTATTTAGGCAGGGAATTCGAGTTTGCATTTGCAATTGATATCTCGGAACAAAAAAACGCAGAGGGTGAACTAAGCACTGCCCGAACTACTATCGAAGAAAACCTAAGATTTTTTGAGAACATCGATAAAATTTCATCGTTGCTAAGCAAAACCCTGGCAAACGAAGACCTTATTCAATCAGTGATCATAGAACTTTCATCACTATTCGATTGCGACAGGGCCTGGTTGCTATATCCCTGCCTTGTTGAGAAAGAGAATTACATAGTTCCATATCAATATGATAAAGATGGACCGACATCAGTGAGTCAAAATAATCTTGATATTCAACTCGATGATTTCTCGAAACATTTAATGAAACTGGCAATTGATAAGGGTGATCCAATTACTGCTTATGTCGATGATATAGGCGGAATTGATAGCGAGACAGCGAAAAAGTATGAGGTGAAATCACAACTCTCGCTAAAGATTAATACTAAAATTGGTCTGCCCTGGCTCCTTGGCATTCATCAAACTACAAGCATCCGGAGATGGAACGATTTTGATATACGTTTGATGAAAGAGATTGGAGGAAGACTGGCCCAGGCACTCGATAACCTGACACTTTATAAAAATCTTCAAAATACAGAATCTAAGGTAAGGGAGTATTCTACTAATCTCGAAAGTATGGTTAAGCAGCGAACCGATGAACTTGAGGCACAAACAAAAAAGTTAACAAAATCGAGAACTGCCCTTACTTATTTATTGGAGGATATGAATGAAACGCAACATAACCTTTTAAATGCAAACGAAGAACTCGATGCATTGAATAAGGAACTCGAATCGTTCTCCTATTCCGTATCACATGATTTACGTTCTCCTTTGACCCGGCTCGATGGATTCAGCCGGGCACTGGCCGATCATTTGGGTGATGAACTGGATGAAAAGTCGAAACATTTTATCGACCGCATACGGTCATCAAGCCAAAATATGGGTGTCTTAATTAAGGATATATTAAACCTGTCGCGCATAAACAGGCGCGAATTGCGGATTTCCCGATTTAGTTTAAGTTCGATGGCAGCGAAAATTATGAAGGAAATTACTGATAGTAACAAAAAACGAGATTCAAACATCAAGATCGTTGAGAATATTCAGGTTGAAGCAGATAGAAGCCTGTGCGAAATTGTTTTACGAAACTTAATCGAAAATGCCTGGAAGTTTACTTCAAAAGCCGACACAACTGAAATTTATATTGGTACCGTCGTAAACGATGACAAGGAATACATCTATATAAAAGACAACGGCATTGGATTTAATATGAAATACTACGATCAGGTATTCTCGGTTTTCAGGCGCCTGCACTCCGAAAAGGATTATCCCGGTACGGGCATTGGATTGGCTACCGTACAACGAATTATCTACCGGCACAAAGGAGAGATATGGGCTGAAAGTGCTGAAGGAGAGGGGAGTACATTCTACTTCAGCTTTTAATCTGAAAGATATCCTGTACTAATGAGTTTTAGTCATTGAGCCCGGAACTGAAATTACAAAATCAGCAATTCCTTTTGATTCTTCCGACAATAATAGAATGTCGTCCTGTTCGGTTGTTGAAATGGTAAAAACCTTTAGCCACGGCTTTTCCTGTTTTAGATACCAAACAATGCTTTCGTAA
>CAYLZH010000092.1:0-1331 GCA_964388245.1 uncultured Bacteroidales bacterium | reverse complement strand
AATTATCGGAATGGTAAGCCCCATTAAAGTGGAGAAACAATTGTCCATTTTTCCAATTTTTTAGAATCGAATTTGCCATTGTGGCATCTTTAATAGCCTGTGCCTTTGGAAAATTATCAGTTTTATGGCCCGGCATTCCGCCACCCATTTCGAGCATACTTTTATAACATTCAAGCTCAGGATCGTATTTTACAGGAAGTTCGGGAATATATTTTTTTGCTTCATCGCTTAGTTTATCAAGACCTTCGAATCCGGATTTAAAGACAACTGAAGCATAACGACGAGGTATATTGGTAGCAATAAAATCCAGTTCGTTTGTTTTCGAAAACTTAACCAGGGGTTTGTAATCGGTTTTATAATTGGGCCAAAGCCTGGCTTCGGTTTCAAACTTTTTTTCCGATATCAGCCCGGTCAAATATTCGTCTAAAAGCAATTGGTTATCAGTTTCAAACATTTCGGCACCCAGCACCAGTTGATCATTTTTTATTTCATAGAGTGATTTTGTAAGCTCGAATTGTAACCAGTGCGAAATGGGATTATTATGAAGTTCACCAAAAAGGATAATATCAGCTTTCTGCAATTTTTTCAGCATTTTCTCGTATTTGATTGCCTTGCCATCAGCATTATAAATTCGATATGCAGGCTTGTCCGATTTAAAGGCAAAACATAAAACAGCGATTATTACGAATATAAATGTTTTTGATTTCATACCATCAAGATTTATTATTTATTAAATTTCCTTAGTTTGATATTGGTAAGCACTTTTTTGGTATATAGTGGAAAATCTCCATCGAGCATCCAGTTAAAATAGCTTGGTTCCTTTTCGAAAATCTCTTCTACCTTTTTGCCTTTGTGCTTGCCAAAATTGAATATTTCCTCCCCTTTACCATTAAAAACGATCCTTCCTGCAAAATCGGCGTTTCTATTATGGCTCGAAAATTTCGATAAATAATCCATGTCGTTTTTAAGTATGTCGTATTTATCGAGTTGGGCTTTCAATACTTCAAAGGTAGCTGTTGTATCGGCTTCAGCCGAATGTGCTTTATCTAATGCTTTGCCACAAAAAAACTGATATGCTGCGCTTAAGGTACGCTGTTCCATTTTATGAAAAATGACCTGTACATCAATAAGCCTTCTTTTTTTCAGATCGAAATCAACATTGGCCCTGATTAACTCTTCAGCCAAAAGCGGTACATCAAACATGTTCGAGTTATAACCGGCTAAATCACAGCCTTCGATAAATGCAGCAATTTCATAGGCAATTTCCTTAAATGGCGGCTTATCAGCTATATCCTTATCGTAAATGCCATGAATCTTTGAAACTTTCCCAG
>CAYLZH010000091.1:0-16587 GCA_964388245.1 uncultured Bacteroidales bacterium | reverse complement strand
TACTTATATCTCAGCGATTTAAAACGGTGTTACAAAGATATCCACACCTCCCTGTTGATAAAGCCTGAATGTCAGGTTGTAGAAATAAAATATTATATAATTTCATTCTAATCAATATCTTTGTGATTAGATGAGAAAATTATTAATAGATATTGGGAATACACTAACTAAAATTGCTGTTTTTGAAGGCAATTCGAAAATCCATCTTCAACAATTAAACACTTTTTCAATTAATGATCTGGTAAAAATAAAATCAACTTTTCCTGATATCTCTGGAGCAATTTTTTCATCAACAAAACAGGTTCCTGATTTTCTTCCTTTGTATCTTAATCAAGAAATACCCTATTATTTAGAATTAAACCATACACTACCACTTCCTGTACAAGTAGCTTATAAAACACCAGAAACACTTGGAAAAGATCGGGTTGCAGGAGTGGCAGGAGCATATTTCCTTTATCCTGATGAGAATGTTTTGGTTATTGATATGGGAACAGCAATTACCTACGACATACTTACTTCAAAAGGAATTTACCTTGGCGGTAATATCTCGCCAGGTTTAAATATCCGTTTTAAATCATTGAATTATTTTACTGATAAACTTCCTTTGCTATCGTCTAAAGACAACTTTCCTGAATTGGGCAATGATACAGAGAATGCAATAATTGCCGGAGTACAAAAGGGAATAATATATGAAATTGAAGGCTATATTAACCATTTCGAAAGGAAATATAAAAGTTTAAAGGTCGTTCTAACAGGCGGTGATAGTATTTTCTTTGCCAAAAAATTAAAAAGCTCCATATTTGCAGAGGCAGATTTGCTCTTTTATGGACTTAACAAAATACTGGAATATAATATATTAATTGATTCGAATGAATAAGATACACAATGTCCTTGCACTAATATTCCTTATTGCATCAATATCATTACAAGCTCAAAACAATTCAAGCTCACCTTATTCGAGGTACGGAATAGGTGATTTAGCCAATCAGAAATTCGGGCAATTTCAGGGAATCGGTGGTACTTCAATTGGTGTTAGAAATTCGTTTCACTTAAATTTTGCTAATCCCGCATCATATTCAGCTCTGGACACATTATCCTTTTTATGGGAATTCGGAGTTAACGGAAAATTTACAGAACTTTCAACTTCTACTGTTAACCAACAGCGATTTGATGCAAACTTTGGCTATATGATCGCCGGATTTCCAGTGAATAACTGGTGGTATGCCAGTTTTGGATTACTCCCTTTCAGTAGTGTTGGTTATACAATCGGGATCGATTCAACGTATGCAACTGCCTGGGGTGATACAATGACTCTCGATTCTTATCATAATGGGAGTGGTGGTATAAACCAGGTGTATTTTGGAAACGCATTTAAATTGCCATACAATCTAACAATCGGTATAAACATCAAGTATTTATTCGGAACCATTGAACATACCCGCACAGCCAATGTATTAAACAGCGATGGATTACTTAACCAGGATAATTTCAGTGTTAAAGAAAGTCAGCAATTAATTGTTAGCGACTTCACCTATGATTTAGGACTACAATATGAAAATAGTATCAACAAAAATTTAAAATACACTGCCGGACTCGTTTTTTCAAACGAGAGCAAGATAAGTGCTTTTAATAGTACATTTATCGAAAAAGTTAATTCATATGGTTTAAGCGATACTATTGCTGATATTGAAAGTGAAAAGGATTATTTTCTTCTTCCCAGAAATATTGGAATAGGATTTAGCTTGTACAACGAGCGATTTTTATTTGCAGCCGACTATACTAACCAGAATTGGGCTAATTCCACATTCCTGGGAAATAAAGATTCACTCGTAAATTTAAACTGTTTTAGTACAGGACTTGAATACATACCAAATTACCGGTCGCTGAATTATTTGGCAAGAGTAAGGTACAGGATAGGAGGAAGATATGAGCAAAGCTACCTAAACCTAAATGGTGAGCAGCTAACAGACTATAGTGTAAGCTTGGGCTTAGGATTACCATTAAAGAAAAGAAAATCAACAATAAATCTCAACTTTGTGCTTGGAAAACGAGGTACAAAAACGGAGAATTTGATACAGGAAAATTATGGTTTAATCAGCATTAACTTATCTTTGCACGATATTTGGTTCGTACGAAGAAAGTTTGATTAATACCGAATATTATGAAAATGAAAGGAAAATTATTAATTGGATTGGTGTTATTAATGTCGTTTGCATTTGTTGAACAAACATATGCTCAGGACGACATTCCAAAGTATGGAAATGATAGTGTAAAATGTGTCAGGAATTTATCGCTGTACAAGGAATTTGCCAGGCAAAAAAATTATGTCGATGCAATGAAACCATGGCGATACGTTTTTAACAACTGTCCGAAAGCTACAAAAAACATCTATCTAGATGGAGTTAAAATTATTGGTTACTACATAAAAAAAGCCTCCGATGAGGAAACAGCCGACAAATACCTTGATACATTAATGATGGTATATAAGCAGCGGATTAAATACTACGGCAAACAGGGATTTGTTGAAGGCCGTATGGGCGTTGACATTCTCAGGTATAAAAAAGAAAATGTTGATGAAGCCTATAATTACCTGCGAAATTCGGTATCAACACAAGGTAAAAAATCCGAAGATGCAGTCTCAGTTACTTTTATGCAGTCGTCAAGCTTTTTATTTAAGGCTGAAAAATTATCAAAAGAGCAGGTGCTTGAAGATTTTAACATGGTTCTTAAAGCGGTTGAAGGACGAATTGCTTATTATGAAAGTAAAGGAAACAAAGCAAAAGTTGACAAAAGCACAACAGCAAAAAAGAGTGTAGTTACCTTTTATATGGATACGAAACCAGATTGCGATGTTCTGATTCAGTTTTTCGAACCAAAATTCAACAAAGCACCTGGCAATCTTGAACTGCTTAAACAAATTACCACTTTATTAGATAAAAGTGAATGTACTGGTTCGAGCCTGTTCCTGCTTTCAGCAAAACAATTGTATAAACTGGAACCATCAGCCGAGTCGGCATATTTTATAGCTAAGCTTGAGTTAAAGAATGAGAACTTTGAAGAATCGAGCAAATTCTATCAGGAAGCAATAAAACTTCAAACCGATGATATTGAAAAGGCAAAGTATTATTACGAATTAGGGGTGATAACTTACAGTCAGTTAGGACAACATCAAAAGGCAAGACAATATGCCTATAAGGCGCTTGAACTTGACAAGGAAAGCGGAAAGCCATATATCCTGATCGGAAACATTTATGCAGCAGCTGCCAAAAGTTGTGGAACCATGCAATTTGAAATAAATGCTGTATATTGGGCTGTTGTCGATAAATTTAAAAAAGCAAAAACTGTTGATGCTACACTAGTAATCGATGCTGATAAACTCATAACAACTTATTCGAAACACTTTCCAGGCAGGGAAGAATGCTTTATGCAAGGTTATGCAGAAGAAGGTATGGAATATACTGTTGGATGTTGGATAAATGAAAAGACAAAAGTCAGGTTTAAAAAATAAGAATTCGCAAAATATCAGACAATATTTCTGCATTAAAAGCATTGTAGCCTCCTTGTTATTGGGGGCTTCAGTGCTTTTAGCGTGTACAAATGAAATAAAACAGATAAACTTTCCGGTCGACCTGTCAACATTACCCGTACAATCGGCTAAAAACATTGAAATACTCTATAGCGATTCGGCCATTTTAAAGTTGAAAGTTGTTGCTCCGAAACTCGAACGCTATGATAACACTGATAATCCATACATAGAATTTACTGCCGGGATAAAAGTTTTCTTTTACGATAAAGAACAAAATATTGTGTCGAGCCTGAAATCGAATTATGCAATCTATGATGAAAAAACCGAAATTTGGGAAGCCAAAGAAGATGTAGTGGTAGTTAATAATAAAGGTGAAATAATTAATACCGAGTTGTTAATCTGGGATAAAAAACTTGAAATGATCAGTTCCGATAAATTTGTAAAAATTACCACTGCCGATGAAATACTCTATGGTGAAGGTTTCGAAGCCGACCAGAATTTTAACAACTACACCATTTACAACACAACAGGTTCATTAAACCTTAAAAAATAAGCACTTACTATGTCGCTAATCATCATAGTTTTAATGCTTGCATTATCAGCTTTTTTTTCAGGGATGGAAATAGCATTTGTCTCGTCAAATAAACTACGAATTGAACTCGAGAAAAAACAAGGTATATTTCCTTCAGGACTAATCGACATTTTCTCAAGAAACAGATCACATTTCCTGGCAACCATGCTTATCGGAAATAATATTGCCCTTGTTATTTATGGTATTTACATGGCCTCTGTCTTAGAACCGGTTATCTCTTTATGGACACAATCCGATATTAGCATCCTGATAGTTCAAACCCTTCTGTCAACCATTTTGATATTAATAACCGCAGAGTTTATTCCCAAAGCGTTGTTTCGGATAAATCCAAATTTTCTACTGAACTTTTTAGCTGTCCCGGCCTTTATATTCTACATTATATTTTTTATCCCGGCCAGGATTTCGTTTTGGCTATCGATACAATTTCTCAGGAATATTTTGCAGATAATGATCAGCAAAAGTAATTCTGAAATTGAATTCGGGAAAGTTGATTTAGATAATCTTGTTCATGAAAGTAATGATGAGATTGAAAAAAACCAGGAAATCGAACCTGAAATAAGAATCTTCCAGAATGCGCTTGAGTTTTCAGATGTTAAATTGCGCGACTGCATGATACCAAGAACAGAAATTGTAGCCCTCGAAGTAAATAGCACAATTGAAGAATTAACCGAAAAATTTATCGAATCAGGAATTTCACGAATACTTATCTACAAAACCTCAATCGACAATATTATTGGCTATGTAAAATCATCCGAACTATTTAAGAATCCTCAGTCAATCAGGTCAAAAGTTATTCAATTGCCAATTGTACCTGAAACAATGGCAGCAAATAAACTTCTTGAACTGTTTATACACGAACATAAGAATATAGCACTGGTTGTTGATGAGTTTGGCGGAACATCAGGAATTGTTACAATCGAAGATGTAATTGAAGAAATATTTGGTGAAATAGAAGACGAACATGATAAGGTGGAGTTGATTGAAAAACAGATTAATAACAATGAATTCCTGTTTGCTGGCCGGCTCGAAATCGATTATATTAATCAGAAATACAATTTAGATATTCCGGTACAGGAGGACATTAACACAATTGGTGGGCTTATTACTTTTCATCATGAAAGTATTCCTGAAAAAAATGAAATAGTTGAAATAGAAAATTTCAGATTTAGGGCTACTAAAGTAAGTGAAACACGAATCGAGGAAGTGAACCTGATTACGTCCGCGTAACCGCTTAAAATTTTTTGACTTGGCTGAAAAAATTCTTTCAACCACTTATCCCTTTCTAATCAACAAGGATTACACAACAGCCTCAAACTAATATATTCACTTGATTATGCGACATTTAAGCAACTTGCACCAGGCTGCTTAACCGCAAAAAAATTAACTATTGCGAACATATAATTTTTATATATTCGTGGCTTGAAAAATTTAGTATTATTTATTAGGAAATTAATTCATGGCGACATTACAAAAGATCAGAAATAGAGGAGGTTTAATTGTAGTTATTATTGGAATTGCATTGCTGGCTTTCGTTCTTGGCGACATCTTAAATTCGCAGAGCAGCTCGTTGTTTTCAAGCTCCGAGTTTGAAGTTGCAAATGTTGGCGATCAGTCTATCCCGCTGCAATTATATCAGCAAAGATTATCAGAAGCATTCGAAGCCATTCAGCTCTTACGAGGCGGACAGGAAATCGATGAACAAACTGCCGAAAGTATTCAGGAGCAAACATGGAACGACCTTATTCAAACTGCCGTTTTAGAAGATGATTACCAGGAGTTAGGCCTTGGTATTTCGATTGAAGAATTGAAGGATATGTTTGTTGGTGATAACATCCATCCAATTGTTACACAAGTTTTTGGCAATCCCGAAACCGGTGAAGTAAATACACAGGCAGTTCAGAATTTTATCCAAAACATTGATGGACAATTTGCAGAACAAAAACCAATACTTATTTACCTCGAAGGACAGGTGATTGAGAAGAAGAAACTGGTTAAATATAACAACCTCGTGAAAAAAGGAGTTTATGTTACTGGTTTACAATCGGAAATGGCTGCACAGGAAAAAAACCCAGAAGTAAACTTCTCATATGTAGCAAAAAAATTCACCGAAATCAGCGATAGCTTAATCACTATTGATGAAAAAGATATCAAAGATTACTATAACGAGCACAAGGACGAATATGAACAGGAAGCATCCCGTAGCCTTGCTTACGTTGCCTGGGATGTTATTGCATCACCCGAAGACAACCAGCACGCAAAGGAATGGATCTATGAAATAGTTCCTGAATTTCAAAATGCAGAAAATACTGTGCAATTTGTAAATTTCAACAGCGATGTATCATTCGATCCGAAGAATTATAAGCAAGGTGAATTAGCTGAAAATCTTGATTCTCTTATGTTTGCTTCCGATTCAGGTTTTGTTTTCGGACCCTATTTTGAAGAAATGACATACAAGCTTGCAAAACTTCATGCTATAAATTATCTGCCCGATTCAGTAAAAGCAAGCCATATTCTAATTAAATATGAACAGGACCAGGCACAATACGATGCTGCAAGGGCTAAACTCGACAGCCTGAAAACGCTTGTTGAAGGTGGAGCAGATTTTGCCGAATTGGCCAAAACCAACTCTGTTGATGGCTCTGCTCAACAAGGTGGAGATTTAGGCTGGTTCCAGGAAGGTACTATGGTTAAGCCTTTTAATGATGCATGTTTTACCGGAGAGGTAGGCGACCTGGTAATTATTGACTCTCAATTTGGAAGCCATCTTATTAAAATTACCGGTCGTGGAAAAGAAGTTAAAAAAGTACAGGTTGCAATAGTGGAACGAAAAGTGGAACCAAGTACAAAAACTTTCGAAGATTATTATTCAAAAGCAAGTCAGTTTGCCGGAAATAACCGTACCGAACAACAGTTTGATATGGCAATTACAGAACAAAACCTGAACAAACGAGTGGCCACTGTAACCCAAAACCAAAAGCAGGTTGGTGGACTCGAAAATCCACGGGAACTTGTTCGATGGGCATTTAATTCAAATAAAGGCGATGTTTCCAGCGAAGTCTTTTCATTCGGATCACGTTATGTTGTTGCTGTCGTTACCGATGTAAAAGAGAAAGGAATTGCTCCATTAATACAAAAGCGAACCGAAATTGAAGTAGCAGTGAAAAAGCAGAAGAAAGCAGAATTCTTTGCTGAAAAATTCAATGCCTCTGTTAATAGCGGAAAATCACTTGACGAAATTGCCCTAGAACATGGCCTAAAGGTTGAACTGGCAGAAGCAATAAGTTTTGCTTCGTTCCAGGTTCCGGGTTATGGAGCAGAACATAAAGTTATTGCATCGGCTGTCGGATTAGAGCAAGACAAGATTTCCAAAGCAATTGAAGGCACCAGTGGCGTGTTTGTTATTAAAGTTGACGCAATATCAGAAAAAGCAGACATTAATCCTGATGCCGAAAAAAGCAGGTTAATGTCAGCATCGCAACAGCGGGTCGATTATGATGTGTATAATTCATTGAAGAAAAATGCCAATGTAGTTGATAACAGATCGAAATTCTTTTAAAATACTCTTAATACAGATAAAAGGCAGGCCTTTAGAGCTTGCCTTTTTTTATGTGTATTATTTACAATTCAATTTGATCTTTTACAAAAATTCTACCCTCCCCTTTTCCGGTAATCTTTCCAATTTTGCAGGCATCTTTAATACCGGCCGATTGCAAGTCGTTCAGAAGATAATCAGCTTCCTTTTCATTTATCAAAATTATAAGCCCGCCTGATGTTTGTGCATCACATAACATGTACTGTCTGATTTCTGAGATACGACTTTCAAAATCAACACAATCATCTATAAACATGCGGTTGTCTTTTGTTCCTCCTGGTAAAACACCAGCTGCTGCCTGGTTTTCTGTTTCAGGTAAAAAAGGAATAGCCTGTGTATTAATTTCGGCATCAACTTTACTTGCTTCAGTTATTTCTTTCAAGTGTCCCAAAAGGCCAAATCCAGTAACATCGGTACATGTCGAAACCTCATATTTCATCATACATTCCGATGCTGTTTTATTTAGTGAAGCCATACTGTTAACAAGAATTTCTTGCGTTTTTGCATCAATCAACCCTCGTTTTAAAGCAGTAGAAAGAATACCTGTTCCGATGGCTTTTGTAAGAATTAGCACATCACCAGGCTTAGCGCCATTGTTTGCCAATATCCTGTCAGGGTGAACCAAACCATTTACTACCATGCCAAATTTTGGTTCAGTATCGTCAATTGAGTGCCCCCCCAGTATGTATATACCGGCCTCATTTGCCTTATCGGATGCCCCCTTCAGGATGTCCTGCAATACCGAGAGAGGAAGCCGGCTGGAAGGAAATCCAACGATATTAAGGCCAAAAATAGGCTTAGCTCCCATTGCGTAAATGTCGCTTAGGGCATTGGCAGCAGCAACAGCACCAAATTGATAAGGATCATCAAGTACAGGTGTGAAAAAATCGACCGATTGAACCAGTGCCATATCATCATTTAGTTTATACACTGCAGCATCATCAGCATTTTCCGATCCAATTAGAATGCTTGCATTGACAGGTACAGGCATATGTTTCAATACCTGTTCAAGAACCTGGGGCCTGAGTTTACACGCACAACCAAGTCCGTGGGTAAAACGGGTCAGTTTAACTGTTCCAAATAGGATATCATCCTCAACCTCAATACGATCTTCTTTTGGAAGCAATCTTTCAATCCCCTTATTTATGATATCGATTGCCTCATCAATCTCCGATTCGGTAGTATACTTACCGACAGAAAACCGAATCGTACCCATTGCATAGTCGAGAGGTACATCTATCGCCTCTATAACTGAACTGACATCAACATTTTCAGCATGACAGGCAGCGCCAGCCGATGCAGCAACTCCCTCAAGTTCGGAAAGCAAAGTATTAGCCTCAATGGATCTGAAACTAATATTTAATGTATTTGGCAACCTCAGTTCAGGGTGTCCGTTAAGTTTTATGTCATGCCCCAGTTCAATTAATCCCAAATATAGCTTATCACGCATTTTTTTTGTATGATCCATTGTGTTGCTCAGATTTGTTTTGGCCAGATCGCAAGCTTTACCCAGCCCGACAATTTCTAGCACGTTTTCGGTTCCGGCACGCAAATTTCTTTCATGGTCTGCGCCATGAATCATCTTTTCAAGTTGAATTCCCTCGCTAATATATAAAGCTCCTATACCTTTCGGGGCATATAATTTATGGCCGGCAACCGACAGTAAATCAACATTCATTTGTCTGACATCAACCGGGATTTTACCAATCGACTGGGCTGCATCGCAATGAAAAACGATATCATGTTTTCCAGCAATTCTACCAACTTCCTCAATAGGCTGAATAGTTCCTATTTCATTATTGGCATGCATAACACTAATCAGGATTGTGGATGGTTTAATTGCAGACTCTATATTCCGCGGATCGACCTGGCCAAACTCATCAACAGGTATAAATGTAATTTCAAATCCATGCTTTTCAAGATAATGACATACTTCGGTAACTGCCGGATGTTCAATTGAAGTTGTAATTATATGGTTGCCCTTAGCTCTATTTGCAAACGCAAAGCCCTTTATGGCGTAATTATTCGATTCTGTTCCGCCACTTGTAAAAATAATTTCACCAGGCAGGCAATTTAACAACGATGCAATTTGCTTTCTCGCCTTTTCTACAGCTTTTTTCGTCTCGGTACCGAAAATATGACTGCTTGACGGATTTCCGAAGAACTGATCAAGGTAGGGGCGCATTGCATCAGCTACCTCCCTTGCAATAGGTGTTGTGGCATTGTAATCTAAATATATTGTTTTCATCTTATAATTTTATTTGTAATGTAGCATTATCATCTTAAAATGTCTGACATACAAATATAATGGTCGTAAACGAAACCGCAACCTGGATCAAATTGTATAGTATCCGTTTCGTAGACTTTAAAAAAAAATCAGACCTGATGCAGCATTAATAAAAACAAGATGTCTTTATCGCAAAACTAAATTTTAAACCAATGAAAAAATCAGCTTTAATAATAGGAATAATAGTAGTTTTGAGTATTACATGTTCATTTACATTTATAGAAAGCAGTGAATATCTAAAGCTCGAAACACAAACTGTTTTTGCAGAGGAAACTCCCCTTTCCCTAATACCGCAAAAAAGAATTGAAAAACGGGAAGTCCCGGATTTCTCTGAAATTAATCTTTCGGTTTCGGCTGATGTATACCTGAGCCAGGGATCATCAACAGAGCTGGAAGTTCAGGCAAGTGATAAAACGCTAAAAAATCTGGAAACCTATGTAAAAAATGATGCCTTGATCATAAAATGGGACAACAATAATTATAACAATGGCGAGGTAATCATTAAAATTACGATGAAAAAAATTGAGGGTTTAAAAATTGCAGGATCGGGAAATATTATTGCCAATTCGGCAATTAATTGTAATGATCTTGATTTAGAAATTGCCGGATCGGGCGATATTACCTTAAAAGAAATCTCAGTGAAAGAAATTGAATCGCAAATTGCCGGATCGGGAAATATCAAATTAGGGGGAAACCATGTTGTTGAATCTCATGAAATAAACATTGCCGGATCGGGCGATGTTTCGGCAAAAAAACTCGAAACCGCAATTGTAGAGGTAAACATTGCCGGATCGGGCGACTGCTATGTACATGCCCGTGAAAAGTTAAATGTTAACATCGTTGGCAGCGGCGATGTTTATTATTATGGCGATGCACATGTAAGTTCAAATATCCAGGGATCGGGCGATATTACAAGACTCTGACAAAATAAGTCATATCAAAAACCTCTAATCATGAAATGACCGGATAAGGTGTGGATTTTTCCATGCCTTTTCATTATTTATACCTAATTATAGTTTTCTTTCAAGCGCTATAAAAGAAAGACCATTCCTATTCCATATGAGTGCGATAAAACAAAATCCGGTTCCCATGAAAATCGGAAGACATCAGACTCAAGGAATATATCCACAAATAAAAATTTTGTTGCGCGTAAACGAACTCCTCCTCCTGCGGCAAATGTTAAACCAACTACATTAGCCCAGAGAGGATCGTTAAATGCAAATATATTCATGCCAACATCAATCTTTGGCTGAACGTATTTATATGGATATACATATTCAAATTGAAAAGGTATTTTATAATATGAATATTCAACAGGAGAATCAGAATGCATGAATCCTGACTTCAAATAAATCTTTTCACTCGTTTCTGGCAGTAAAATGTAAAACAAACAACCATATTGTTTATGAATATTTGGCTCATCCTTAAATTTCGTATACTGAAGTATTGGTTCAAAAGCAATTTTAAGCGGCATCTTTTGTTTACGATAGACAATACAACTATCTGTCTCACACATCAATTCATGATACTTCTTTGTAACTGAGACCAAATTATTCAAATCAGGAATCTTAATATTTTCAATATCAGAAAAAACAGATGGACAATCAGAGAAAAACATTTTTAATAAACCAATATGTTTTGTGGACTCATGGATATATGACTTTCCATCAACATTTATTATCCTTTTGCTGTAAGGGATTTCAAGCAACGAACTATCTGTTTTGTTTACAAGATAATGATTACCACTGAGATCACGATAATAAAAAAGGTCCTTTTTTCCCTGGACAAGATACTCAACAAAAACCTGAAATATGGTATCAGGCCTAACAATGTATTTTGATATGAAATATTCTCCATCATCAAATCGATAACCATATATTTCAGAAGGGCGAAGCTCCATTCTTTTATCAGCTTTCTGATAAAATACACAAACTTTGCAGTTGTTCCTATCACCCCTAAAATCTATCATTCCTATAATTGTATCTCCTGAATTTTTTATGATATACCCTGGGCGTAAATCCATTTGAGCGAATGATTGTGATAATAAACCCACAACAAATACTGGAACAAACAAGAGATTATGGAGGATATTACGATGCATTTTGTTAGAATATCCCATAATTCAAAATTTTAAATTTCCATTTGGCTTACAGTACCCACAAATTAAAGTAATATGTATTATATTTCCTGATTTTTTTTTCTTCTTTGCACAACTAATTAATTGCAAATGTATCTACTTGGTTTTGATATTGGGAGTTCATCGGTTAAGGCTGCCTTACTCGATGCAGCAACCGGCCAGTGTATCGAACAGGCATTTTCACCTGCGAACGGAATGAAAATTAATGCCCCTCAAATTGGATGGGCCGAGCAGGATCCGGAATGTTGGTGGTTAAATGTTCAACGATCGGCCCGTGAACTTATCCATAATTCAGGAATCGATACCGGTTTAATCAAGGCTATTGGTATAAGCTATCAAATGCATGGACTTGTTATGATCGATAAAAACAAGGAGGTACTGCGACCATCTATAATTTGGTGCGATAGCCGTGCTGGCGATATTGGTAAAAAGGCATTCGATGATATTGGTCAGCAGTTTTGTCTTCAGCAATTATTGAATTCACCAGGTAATTTTACAGCATCGAAACTTAAATGGGTCAAAGACAATCAGCCCGAATTATACGAAAAGATATACAAAATAATGCTCCCCGGCGACTACATTGCGATGAAATTAACCGGAGAGGTTTGTACTACAGGGGGTGGTTTGTCCGAAGCAATTTTATGGGATTTTGGATCGCAGAAAATTGCTGAATTTCTTTTGGACTATTATGGTTTCGAAAAATCAATAATTCCAGAAATAGTTCCAACATTTGCCATTCAGGGAACACTATGCCAGGAAGCAGCCGATAGCCTCGGGCTAATCAAAGGTACTCCTGTTACTTACCGTGCCGGCGATCAGCCAAATAATGCTTTCTCGCTTAAAGTGCTTCATCCTGGCGAAATGGCAGCTACTGCAGGTACTTCCGGCGTAGTTTACGGTGTAAGCGACACATTAAAATACGATCCTCTCTCACGAGTTAATACCTTTATGCATGTTAATAACAAACCGGCAAAATCGCGGTATGGTGTCCTGCTTTGTGTAAACGGAACAGGAATTTTAAACACCTGGTTAAAAAACAATGTGGCATCGGATAACCTTATTTTCGACGATATCAATAAAGTATCACGCACTATTCCCATCGGATCGGATGGTTTGATTGTATTACCCTTTGGAAACGGCGCCGAGCGTATGTTCCAGGACAAAGAGATTCACAGCCATATTAGCGGACTGGAATTCAATAATCACAATCGTGGCCATATTTTCCGTGCTGCACATGAAGGGATTGCATTTTCGCTGAATTTTGGAATGAATATTATGGCGAGCATGGGCATAAATATGTCAACCATCAGGGCAGGAAAAGCAAATATGTTCCTTAGTCCTGTCTTTCGCGAAACAATAGCCGGAATTTCAGGAGCTACCATCGAGCTGTTTAATACAGATGGAGCCCAGGGTGCAGCCCGTGCAGCAGGACTGGGTGCCGGTATTTTCCACAACGAAAATGAGGCATTCGAAGGCTTGTTACAATCAGAAGTCATTGAACCGGACCTCAAAAAAAAAGATCAATACATCGAAGCTTTTGAAAAATGGAAAGAGGTTCTGATTATCCATTTGGCAAACCATACGATTTAGCATTTGATTTCATTGTTCGATAAAGAATTTGTCATAAAATCCGTTCACTTTCTCAAATTCTCAAAATTAAAGATCCAAATCTCAAATAAATTCTAAAACATAATCATCAATAATTCAAGCCGTTTAGCTTTTAATTATGGAAAACTGGAATTTATTTACTCCCTTTGCTCATGAATGTAAATATTGGAGCATGTATAATGATATTTGAAGTTATCAGTTTTTCATTATTGTTTTTCATTATTGTTTTTAATGCAGATCAAAATGATATTTTCTTCAGCAGATATTTTAGTTGATTTAATACTTACCCTGCCTCAGAAATCTTATGCAACATATCCGGTTTTACAATCTCAATTGAATGTCCATTTATCTTGATCAGGCCATCTTTCCTGAATTCCGACATGATCCGGATTACATTTTCTGTTCGCATATCAATCAGTTCGGCAATTTCTCTGCGCGATACAGGAAGTTCAAACTCCCGTTTTTTGTAGATATTATCCGAGAAATCGAGCAAAATATGAGCAATACGCCCACGCAAATGTTTCTTGCTTAACGAGAATTTCGATTCAACAACATCGTCGGTAATTTTACTTATCCGTGTTAAAATATCGTAGGCAAAACGGCCATTGTTCATTAACTCGTTCTTAAAACACTCCTTCGCGATAAAACACACCGACGAATCCTCGATGGCAGTTATTGAATATAAGTAGTAATTATTCGAAAAAACCGACAACAAACCAACAAAATCAAATGGTTTTGCAATACTGATAATCTGGCTTTGTGTTTCGTTTATCGATTTGTGGAGCTTTACAAGGCCCTTGTGTAAGTATAGTATCGAGTCGATTTGATTGCCTTCTTTGCAAATCACTTCACCCCTTTTAAAACTATATTGATCCTTGCATGAATTAAGTTTGTTTAAACCTTCGATACCTATCTGACTGAATAACAAGGATCGAAATGTACAACTTTTACAATCGGGTGCTTTGGTTTTCTCGCTCATGACTTACCTTAATTCAAGTTGTAAAATTAGCATAATATGATAATTATCATAACATGATAGTTATCATAACGCACTTTTACTATTGAATAGCAAATACTCAATAATTTTGGCAATATAATCAAACAGCAGAGAAACCAAATTGTTATGAATAAAATTCTGATACTGGGTGGAGGAACAGCGGGCACCATAATGGTAAACAAATTACGAAAAGCCCTCGACAAAGACGATTGGAATATCACCATTGTTGATCAACACAGAAAACACTATTATCAACCCGGATTCTTGTTTATTCCTTTCGGAATCTATTCAAAGCACGATGTAACAAAACCAAAGAGCGATTTCTTTCCACCAGGAGTTAATGTAATTTATTCGGCTATCGACAAAATTAGTGGAGATGAAAACAAAGTTTATCTAGAAGACGGCAGGGTGTTAAACTATAATTTTCTGATAATTGCTACAGGAACTCAGACTCGTCCTGACGAAACACCAGGACTGAAAGAAAACCTGTGGTATAAGGATATCTACGATTTTTACACCATCGAAGGGGCAGTAGCTCTTGCCAAACATTTAAAAAGCTGGCCCGGTGGAAAACTAGTCATGAATATTGCTGAAATGCCTTACAAATGTCCGGTTGCACCCCTCGAATTTATTTTTCTTGCCGATGCCTATTTCACAAAAAAAGGCATTCGCGACAAAGTCGAACTTATCTATGTAACGCCCTTGCCAGGGGCCTTTACCAAACCGGTTGCAACCAAAATGCTTAGCGAGCTATTAGAAGAAAAAAACATTAAGATTATTCCTGATTTTTATCTTGAAAGAATTGATAACGAAAATAAAAAGATCATCTCATATGATGAACAGGAAATAGAATTCGATTTACTTACCATAGTACCTGTTAACATGGGTTCGGATATCATCGAACGAAGCGGATTAGGCGACGACCTGAACTTTGTTTTTACCGATAAACATACACTGCAATCAGTACAGTTCGAGAATATTTTTGTCCTTGGCGATGCTGCAAACCTTCCTACTTCGAAAGCAGGATCAGTAGCTCATTTCTCGGCAGATATCCTTTTCGAAAACCTGATGTCGGCCTTAGAAGGACGCCCACTTACAGCAAAATTCGACGGTCATGCAAACTGCTACATCGAAACTGGAAACGGTATGGGTTCCCTGATCGATTTCAATTATGAAACCGAACCACTGCCCGGAACATTTCCCTTACCCGGAATAGGCCCCTTCGGATTATTACAAAACACAAAGATTAACCACTATGGAAAAATTCTTTTCAGGTGGATTTACTGGCACATCCTTCTGAAAGGAAAAGAAATGCCTATTGAAGCCGACATGACAATGGCCGGCAAAAAAATGTGGAAACTTTAAAGAAGGAATGCAATGAACGATCAATCTGTTCAAACCCAAATAAATGAGATTAACAATAAGCTCGACCTGCTGCTCGACTATGTTAATCAGCAAAGGTTGAAATCGGAAACAGTCGAAGATTTAATAGCCGACCTGTCGATAGTTGGTAAGGATGTGTATGATACCACGGTAACAAGCCTCGAAGAACATTCAGTTGAAATTGATCCCGATGCTGTAAAAATATTTCTGATTAAACTTCTAAAAAATGTCAACAATTTCAGCAAGCTTTTGGAATTTTTCGAAAGCATGAATGATCTACTTATTGATCTGCGACCCATTGCAAACGAAGTTTTGATAGACCTGACCGGGAAAATGCATGAGTTTGAGCAAAAGGGATATTTTTCCTTTTTCAAAGAATTATACCACATTATGGACAATATCATCACTAGTTATAGTGAAGAAGACGTTCGTTTGCTGTCAGATAATATTGTAACCATTCTCGAC
>CAYLZH010000090.1:0-16600 GCA_964388245.1 uncultured Bacteroidales bacterium | reverse complement strand
GATTCCCTAAGTTTTTCTTCAAAAAACTAAGTTCATCTAAGTCGGGGTTAACCAGTATTTTATTCATAATCTCCAAAAATTTATGTATAAGGTAGGTTAAGATTATGAGGCTATTAGGGTCATGGATGAAATCCATTGGCCTTGAGTTTGCCTTTAACATTTTTTTTATTATGACTTAGCGAAATCATAAAATTTCGACAAAAAAGAATCTTTTATCTTTCAAATGTGTATTTTCGGTGCTGAAAAAAGAATTTACAAAATTGTAAACATTAATAATCTAAAAATCATTCAAATGAAATTTTTTACAAAAACAAGTTTTTTCCTTTTGATCGGTGTGTTATGCACACTTCAATTATCTGCCCAAAACAAACTGGGCATTAACGAAATGCTGTCTGAAAGCGATATTAGTTTGATAAGCGAAAACCCAAACCAACAGGTATCGCCGGTAAATAACCACAAGGTCTGGAACCTGCAGTTTAATTACCCATCTCATCCTGCTCATCCTTCGCAGGCTGGTATTGAAACCGACGGATCATTCTTTTATATAACACAGTGGAACAGTGATTCGATCTTTAAGTATGATATGACCGGTAATTATCTTTCGACATTTAGTATTAGCGGTGTAACCGGCCTGCGTGATCTGGCTTATGATGGTACTTATTTTTATGGAAGTAATGCATCGGCCAATATTTATGAAATGGATTTTAATACTCAAACACTGGTTAGTACAATCAACGCCCCATCAGGAACCGAAATACGCCATATTGCATATGATGATTTTAATGATGCTTTCTGGGTAGGTAACTGGTCAACCGATTTAGACCTGGTATCAAGAGCTGGTGCTATTATTAATACAATTCCATCGTCAACTCATGGATTGTCGTCAACTTATGGAACAGCGTTCGATACTATCTCTCCCGGAGGTCCTTATCTGTGGGCAATTAATGCGAGTTCTGGTTTGGGCATGGCTCAGATTTTCCAGGTAAATATTGCCACTGGCCAGCAAACAGGTATTGTAAAGGATGTATTGCCCGATCTTGGATTGTCGAGCGGAATTGGTGGCGGTTTGTTTACTCACCATGATATTGTGCTGGGAACCATCACATTGGGAGGGCATATTCAGAACAATTCGATTTTTGGTTATAATCTTGAACAAATTATCGACTCATTTGACGTGGCAGTTACGGCTATTACAAGCCCGGTTACAGGTACAGGTTTAACAGCAGCTGAGCAGGTAATTGTTGAATTAATGAACTATGGATCGGTAACTTTAACCGGCTTTAATTTAAGCTATGTAGTAAATGGTACCGATACTGTTACTGAAACATATGCAGGGTCAATTCCATTCGGGCAAACAACAACTTATACCTTTGGTCAGGGTCTCGATATGACTACTGTCGGACTATATGAAATTGAAGTTTTTACCTCACTCGTAAATGATGCTGATCCTTCGAACGACAATGCTACAATTCTTGTTTATTCGCTTAATAATGTTAGTGATAAACTTGTTTTGGTCGAACATTTTACACAGGCTTCATGTGCTCCTTGTGCCAGCCAGAACCCGGCACTTGATGCTTTAATTACTAATGCAACAAATATCGACCGTGTTGTTCATATTGCTTATCATACCTCATGGCCTGGAGTAGATCCCATGTACGAATTCAATGTAGCCAATAACGAAGGTGATGCACGGGTTGATTACTACGGCGTTTCCGGTGTGCCAAATTGTGTGATTGCAGGTAACCAGGGACAGGGTTTGCCAGGTATTGTAACCCAGGATGCCATTGATGCAGAGTATGCAAGACCTGGTTTATTTAATATTACAGGAGAAGGCGTTGTAGACCTGTCACAAAATACAATGCAAATTGATGTAGCTTTTGAAGCCCATGCCGATTTTCCAAATGGAGCTGTCAAAGGGCATGTAGTTTTGGTTGAAGAAGTTAATTACACCACAGCACCAGGATCGAATGGCGAAATCTATTTCCCCGATGTGATGAGAAGAATGATTCCCCACCAGGATGGTACTGACCTTGGTAATCCAATGGCAGGAGAGATTGACACGGTAAGTTATTCTTATACAGTTCAATCACCCATTGATGTGTACAATACAAAACTTATCTGCTTTGTGCAAAACGACATGGATAAGGAAATTTATATGGCTAAAGCACTTGATGTTTGGGTAATGAACTCGTCTGACGAGGTAGCATCAAAAGCAATAAATATTTATCCGAATCCTTCATCAGGCTTATTTAATATTTCAAATGCTGCCAATGCAAACATCAAAGTCTATAATTCATTAGGCCAGGTTGTTGCAGAAACAATTGCAGAAACTAACAATTCTGTTATTGATTTGTCGCATTGTGCTAACGGAACCTATCTAATAAAAATCGTGAACAACGATAAGGTTGATGTTAAAACCATCAATATTGCAAGATAAAATTTTAAGAATTTCGCAAATAAACACCCCGGTTTTTAAGTCGGGGTGTTTTTTTTTATCTCTTCTTAAAAATCTTTTTGAAGACTGTTAAATAGGCATCGACCGAAAGGATTACAGAATCGGTAGCAGCTTTGTAAGTAAGAAATATTCCGAGAGGTAATAAAACAGCCGATGAAAGCCACATGCCCTGGTAAGAGGGCATTACATTTTCCCGGACAAATTTTTCGCCTGTAATCGAAATAATGTAATATAAAATAAAGAACAGAACAGAAACAACAACAGGCATTCCGAGTCCACCCTTCCTTATTATTGCACCGAGAGGGGCTCCAATAAAGAAAAATACAATGCAGGCAAATGAAAGTGTGAACTTTCGATGCCATTCAATTTCATGTTTTCTGATCCATTTTTGTTGGTTGTTTATATTTTTTTGCGATGTCTCGATGTAACTTTTAGCCGATCGTGCATAGTTTTGTGCAAGTGTTACAAGTTGCTCTTTCTTTTTAATATCCATGATGTGGAACAGGCTGTCGAACAATTTAACATTTGCCTGGGCACTGTATTTCGTTGCAAGGGTGTCGCTCAGCTTTTTTTTGTTTTCCTTCTTAAAATAATTGGTTCTTAAAAGGTTATTGCTGAACATTACTTGTCGTCTGCTATTCTTTTTTGTTAACGAATCGACACTGTAACTTAGTTGTTCGAGATTGAGCACCTGGTAGTGCTTTTTGAAAAGGCCTTCATCGGTCCGGTCGAGATTGCCGGCATCCATCTTGAACATAAGTTTCTGTTGTTCGAAAATATCACGCCTGAGCGGATGAGTTTTAAGAGTCCGGCGCTTGCCTTCTTCCTGAACCTCAAGGTATGTGTAGCCATTATAAAGTTCAAAAATTAAATATAGCTCATCTTCCGACATCTGCATATAGCCTGAGTCGGCAACCGTAACATGGATGTTCCCTTTGCGGGAAGTATGATCATAAACCATTATGTCCTGCAACAGTCCGCTTTTGTGATCCTTCTTTCCAACTTTAATGCTGTATCCTTCGATATCGTTAAAAAAGGCACCTTCCTTTATACTAAGTTCAGGCGATTGTTGCCTGATGTCGAAAAGTAAGGCACTCATCTTTAAATATGTATAAGGCATCACATAATTCGAGAAATAAAATGCCCCAATACTGATAAATCCAATAAAAACAATTAGCGGTAGCATAATCCTGAAAAGCGATATCCCGGCCGATTTTAGTGCTACCAGTTCGTAATTCTCGCCAAGGTTACCAAAAGTCATTATCGATGAAAGAAGGATGGAAAGAGGTAATGCAAGGGGAATTAATGTGATTGATGCATACGACATTAACTCTGAAATAATGTACCATTCAAGGCCTTTTCCAACCAGTTCATCAACCCATTTCCAAAGAAATTGCATGAGAAGAATAAAAAGAGCAATGAAAAAAGTCATTACCAAAGGACCAATGTAGGATTTCAGGATAAATATATGAAGCCGTTTCACTTATTGTTAGATTTACGAATGAAAACGAATGTGGCTTAGATTTATTTTGATACCACGTTTAAAATGACCATTGGTATGATCCAATTGAATGGGAGTTGTCAATTTCTTATCGAAAGAGGTTATTACAGTCCTAATGAGTGTTTTAAGTTAGCAACCTGAGTATTCCAAAGTTCAATGGAATCTTCCTTGTCATCTTCTTCAACAAAATCGGTTACCAGTAAAGCTACATCTCCGGTTAGTTCATGTACTGTGATCCTGAATTCGAGAAACAGACCTTCCTTTTCTTCGTCGAGCCATTGGAATTTAATAAATACATTTTCCTTTTTTGCAATCAGTTCGGCCTTTTCTTCCGATCCATCCCAAAGGAAGGTAAATGTATCTCCTTTTATGTTAACATCATCGGCAAACCATTCGGACAGGCCAGATGGACTACTTAAACGGTAATATAAAACTTTTGGTGAAGTGTTGAAGGTGTATTCTAAATTTATTTGTTGATAATCAGACATATCCTATTTGTTTTTATTGGTTTCTTACGTTCCCGGCAATTTAGAAAAAAAATACCAAAAAATAAAACTTTCGACTACTTAGTTGATATCTTTTGAGAAATTTCACGGTGAATGATGAATCAGTAAACAATCTGAAATCAGCTTAATCGATAGCTCTTAATTTTGCGGATAAAAATAATTCTGGGTGCTGTTCATTTTTATTTGATATCCATGGCCCGGCACCATGTTGCCAATAGCATTAACGTTCCACAAAGGCCAGTAAACGAGGCCCTGACCATTTTTCACGATAGCAATTTCGGATACTATCGGGCTTAGCAGAATTTCAATAGAGGCTGAACTTTGCCTTAGGTATCCCAAAAAGCTCCATCCATTTGGGATGGTAAGGATTTCCTGTTCAGGAACAACAGGAGTTCCGGATATTTCGAGCGAATCAGCAGTGTTCATTTTAAACTGATAGGCCTGGCCTGTAATAATGTTACCAATGGCATTAACTCCGAACTGTGGCCAAAATACACTTCCTGTTCCGTTTTTTACTATCGACAAGTTTGTTTGAATTGTTGAGGTTACCGAATCAATGCTGCTTTCGCTTGGGTTTATGAAAGTGGAAATCAATGACCATCCCTGTGGAATAGGAATTATTTGGGAGTTAACAACATGAAAACCATTTATGCCGCTAATGCCCTGAGGTGTGAAAAATTGCCCGTTCGGAAAGTCCAGTAAATTAAAAGTGGCCTCTACATCGAGTTCCACAGATTGCGATACATCCCATAATCGAAATTGGAATTCCTGTCCTGGTGAAAATCCCGGATTTCCTCCAACAGTTCCATGACAACGCAAAATAGAAGTGTTCCCGGTGTAATGCGTGTATCCACCACAGACCCATTGTCCGCTATTGTTGTAAAATGCTCCAATAAAATCACCGGTTTCAAAAACGAAATTCTGCAAGTCATTAACCAGACTATCAGAAAAAATGAGCTGATGATAGACGGATGTGGCCGAAAAATTCCAGGGAGGTAAGTTGCTGGTTGTATCAGTTACCTCAAAACGATGTTTCTTTGTATGATTAAATTGTGATCCTGATATAAACTGATTTCCCGTAATGGTATTCAGGCTATAATAGCCCGATCCGCTACCATTTGATAATCCATTACCTTCAGTATCGAAAATTGAAAAAGTATAACAACCATTTTCCGACAACTCGAAATACTCCTGGATAATCTGAAGAGAATTCGATGTATATAGATCACTTTCGTACAACGTGTCGATCTGGTCGTTTGTAATAATCCAGCTAATTTCTGATAAGGCACTATCAGGTTGCATTTCAAAATAAACTACAGATGAGGATTCAAAAGCCTGATCCAGAAGCTGTATGAATTCATTATCGGTGCTATCCTGGTCGACTATTGGATTTTGAAAGTTTGCACTGATGTTTAGTTGATTTGTGGCCAATGGAGCGAAATTATATAACGGTAAAATAATTTCTTCCTGTTGATAACTCAACAAATTCCCTGTCCAGTTAAAGTATTGTGGAACCTCATTGTTTACCTGGTATTCAAGCGTAATATTGTTAAGTACAATCGCTCCCTGGTTTTTTAGGGTAACAGCCGGACTGATTGAACTGCCACAAAGCTCAATTTCAAGATTTTCAGAAGAAAGAAGTGAAGCATCGTACGAATGGGAAGGTAACAACCCGCTATATGAGGCCTGATAAACTTCTTTTGTCAGTGTGTCCTGAACAAACGAAACAATAGCAATCTGTGTTGAATCATAAATATTTTGCAACGGCCATGTTTCATCTATCGAAACTGATTGCCCGGCACTGAAATTTGTTGGGATTATTATTCCATGAACATCCGGTAGAAATTTTTTCATAACATGTTTGAACTGGGTTTCGCCATTTGAGCCCGGAGGACTTGTAAAATTAATCACATCTTCGACAACAACCACAAAAGCCCTGAATGCACCGGAAACTGCATGGAGCGAGTTAATGTCGACGTGGACAAACACGCTGTCGTAGCCTGGTGATAGCGCATGGAAAACATCAATCGAGAAAAATGAAGGATCATTGATACGGCTTTCTATTGTATTTTGATTGAAATTAACTGCATGGCCATTGTATTGATTGCCGTCCATGACCACGAAAGGTATTCCGCCTGCAAAATAATAGTTGGCCCTGCTTGCAACCTCAGCCGGATTAAGAAGGTTCATTGGGTCGTAGCCAGGGTAGTTGACCTGATATTTCAAAACAATAATGTTTGGAGAATTGGCATCGACCAGGGTTTGGACACCCGGATTGAAAAAAGCACAGGATCCACAGGAAGCATTCGAAAAATGTTCTAATAAAATTTGGCGTTGTACCTGCGCCAGTGCACTAATTGGAATGATAAGCATGAATAACAAGGAAAAGAGTCTCATATTTTCTGTAAGTTTAATTTTCGGTTTAAATAAATCCTGATAATCAAACAATGATTTTCACAATTGGTTTTCAGATGAAAACAAAAATGCCGGGCATAATTCCCGGCATTTGAAAATTTGAGGTATGCTTGGATGTAATATTCTAACGGATAATCTGCATCGATTTGGTTTCGACAAAATCTTTCGACACAAATTGGTAAAAATAATTCCCTGGTGCCAGATCGGTTGAATTAATCGATACTTTGTTTAATCCTTTCTTTAGAAATCCGGGATCGATTTCTTTTACAATCACTCCAAATTCATTGTATATTTTAATTTGAGCTATTGATTCTGATGGCAGGAAGACTGAAATTTCGGTCGACTGGCTGAATGGGTTCGGAAAGTTTTGTCCCAGTCTGAAATTTTGCCTTATCGTTACTGATTTTGCAATGCTGATTTTATTTTCAGCATAGCTTTCATCGCCCTGATCCCATTCTGTAACTGCGAGGATATTCTCGGTGCCATCGTGTGACCAGAACCGTAAAGTGAACTTATCACCTTGTAACAAGCCATCTTGTTGATCGGTGAATTTATCATTTCCCCAAATTGAGACAGCAATGTTTTCATTAACAATTTTTGCTGATCCAACCAGTTGTCCGTTTTCAGCGAATACACCAATTTCATCGTTTTGATTTGGTTTGAATCCTGCAGGCCAGGCATTTGATGGAATTGCCAGACTCATATTCGATCCGGTGTTTTTTGCCTTTCGGTAAAACGATGTTTGAAAATCTGTAATTTGAGTTTTGCTGGTGATGTTCGAATTTGGCGGATAATACAGGATTTGAGCACTCGTTAGTTTCATCTGGTAGCCATTACCAGGTAACATATAAATAATCATGTCGAGACCAAACTGTGGCCAGTAAATGTTTCCGTCGCCATCTTTTACTATCTCGATGTAGCTTGCAAGCGGGCTTAGCATTTCAACTATCAGGCCTGGTGCCTGACGTAAATAGCCATAGATTCCCCAGTTATAATTTAAAGTTACAGGTGTTATTTCCGGCACAACCGCATCGCCAATAATCTCCAGAATTTCCTGGGCAATCATTTTAACCTGATATCCATTTCCAATAACAAGATCGCCAATCAGGTTAAGGTTATATTGTGGCCAGTAGATTTGTCCGTCGCCATCCTTAACTATCATTACATTAGCAACAATATCGGCGAAAACGCTATCCGCACTGGGCTCAAACGGATCGATGTAGGTGCTGTAAATCCCCCAGCCCTGTATCAGTGTTATGGTTTGAATTGAGAATGGTTCAACAGTGGTAAGGGCTTCGAGTGCACTCATCCCGTTGGTGGTATAGAAACCCTGGTCGGGCATTATTTGACTATATGTGGCATAGGCATCAATGACTGTGTCTTCTGATGCATCCCATATTTTCCATTTAAAAGCTTCGCCTGTAACAAATCCATCTAAGCCAACATCTTCGCCCCAGGCGGTAACGGCTGTAACGTCACCTGTATATTCTGCATAGCCTGCACAAACATGAACTCCCAGCGAATCGAAAAATACTCCAAAGTAATCGCCTGGTTCCAAGCTTGTCGTGTCAATTGTAAGAGATGCTGTTGCCGGAACAAGGATAGTATGGTTTGTACCTGTATTAATGTAATTCCATGGTACATTAACAATTACAGTTTCAAGGATTTCAATTCCGCTCATTCCGTTTACAACCCAGTAGCCGACATCTGGGAGGGTAGGAGGTTGAATATAAGTTGCCTGGCAATCGTAAACTGTATCTTCCGATGCATCCCATATTTTCCATTTAAGCGCTTCACCTGATGCAAAACCATCTATTGCGGGGCTTTGTGTGTCGTCGCCCCAGGCAGCAACCGCTGTTGAAACACCTTCCCAACGTTGGTAACCCCCACAGGCGAGTACACCTAATGAATCATAAAATACCCCTATATAGTCACCTACCTCAATGGGGATTCCATCGAGCAGGTAGGTTGAAAACTCCGGTAAGACAATTGTGTGATTTGTACTTGTAATGGTGAAACTCCACGGTACAATATTCATTTGGGCATGCAGTGATTCTATTCCACTCATACCATTAATTTCAAAAACGCCCTGGTTAACCATTGGAGGTCCCATATAAGTAGGAGTAGCAAAATACTCCATGTTTTCCGAGGCATCGAAAATTTTCCATATAAAATTATCACCGACAGCAAATCCATCGTTGCCAAGGTCTTCGCCCCAGGCCGAGATGTTGGTCGTAATGCCCTCCCACTGGGCAAAGCCACCGCATTTTAATATTCCAACAGAATCATAAAAAACGCCCATGTAGTCGCCATAAGCGAGAGGTACATTGTTAATCAAATACGAACCAAAGTCGGGAACTAAAATGGTGTGGTTGGTGGAGGTTATTGTAACTGACCAGGGTATTGTAACCTGCAATGTATCAAGTCCACTCATACCGTTAACTTCGAAAAATCCCTGGTTAGCCATTGGAGGGAGCATGTAGCTGGCGGAAGCAAAATATTGCTGATTGGCTGAAACATCCCAGATTTTCCATACAAATTCATCGCCCGACTGAAATCCATCGATTAATGGTGTCTGAGTATCGTCACCCCAGGCAGTAAGGGAGGTTGTAGCACCATACCATACTGCATAGCCTCCGCAAACAAGATTCGTTGAATCATTAAAAAAAACACCGATATAGTCGCCGTATTCAAACTGGCTGTCATCAATAAATACGGTGAGGTCTTCAGGAATTAGGATGGTATGATTTGTTGCCGTAATTGTATAGTTCCAGGGAACCGGAGATGAGAACCCTGACAAACTCAACAAACCTGACATCCCATTGGGTACATAAAGTCCGGCATTTGGGAATGCGCCGGTTTCATCATAAGTTGCATATGCAATGTATTCTGCATTGGCTGATGAATCCCAGATTTTCCAGATAAATTCCTGACCAACCGGAAATCCGTCGTTCCCAACGTCTTCGGCCCAGGCAGTTAGGTTAGATAATACCCCTGTATATTCCATGTACCCGCCACAATTTAGTCCGCTCGTGGCATTTGGGTAAAACACGCCTATGTAGTCGCCCGGTGAAATGGCTACTCCATCAATTGTTAAAGGTATAGTTTGTTGAACAAGGATAACGTGATTATTCGATGTGATTGTGTAATTCCAAGAGGTTGGCAGGGCCAGTGTCATTGAAGATGCAATCAAAAATGAAAAAAGAAGTGTGGTTTTAAATAATTTATCATTCTTCATAACTCATAGTATTAGATTAGGAAAAGTATACGCAAAAAATCATTTTCGGTTTAACCCATTTCGTATAAAAATAGAAATAATTATGATTTCAATCAAAACGAGCCGAATTTTTAACAATTTTCTAATTACGGACCTTTTCAATTGTGAATTATTTTAGCCTAATATAAATGTGAAAATTTTACACATATAAGTAGAAATAACCTTTATAATTTGAATATGGTAAAGTAATTTTCGAGAACTGACATTTAAGGATTAAGTTATTTTGGATTTTACGAGATGAGTATAGCAATTATTGATATTTTTACCCGGCTATTTTTAATGATATGATAAAAATCGAGCAAATCAGGAAAAGCTTTGGCGATCTTGAAGTGTTAAAAGGTATCGATATTGCGATTGAACAAAAGGAGATAATTTCAATTGTAGGACCAAGCGGAGCCGGAAAAACAACATTGCTTCAAATTATGGGTACACTTAACAAGGCCGATGCGGGTCGTGTATTGATAAACAACACAGATGTCTTTGAATTAAAAGAAAAGGCCTTGTCGAAGTTCCGGAATATGGAAATTGGTTTTGTTTTCCAGTTTCATCAATTATTGCCTGAATTTACTGCAATCGAAAATGTCTGTATTCCTGCATATATTGCCGGAAATAGCAGAAAAAAATCAGAAGCAAAAGCGTTTGAGTTACTATCGTTTCTTGGTCTTGAAAACAGGACCGGCCACAAACCAAATGAACTTTCGGGTGGAGAGCAACAACGGGTTGCCGTTGCAAGGGCATTGATTAATGATCCGTCAGTAATTTTAGCCGACGAACCTTCCGGTAATCTTGACTCAAAAAACAAACAGGAATTGCACAAACTGTTTTTTTCCTTACGGGAGAAATTCGGGCAAACTTTTGTTATTGTCACCCACGATAAAGACCTTGCCGCAATGTCGGACAGGACAATTAAAATGCAGGATGGAAGGATAGTTGATCCTGATTAATGTCAGGGATTGCTATCGATTAACAATTTGAGTGAAAGATTTATAGCTTAACAAGTTTGTTTACTTTAGCAAATAAGGTTTTTCCGGAATTGTCAGTTGCAATAATTTCATAATAATATATACCTCGCTGCAGCTTACTGACTGAATACAGGTTAATGGTTTGAGTGCCGGTTGAACAATATTTGTTTTCTACAATACCGGTTTCCTGACCTGATGTGTTATAAATTTTGATTGAGATATAGGCTGTACAAATTAATTCGAAGGTGAAATTAATTGTGTTGATGAATGGATTTGGATAACACCTGATTTGATTAGTTAAACCATAATTTTTATCATTTTCGATAAGTGTAATCACTCCTCCCAATAGTTCCGCATCAACTAAATCGACCAGAATACCTCCTCCACCGGCAAATCCACCGCCACCTTCTAAAACTATAGAGATAGTATCGAAATTGGGTGTGTCGAAGGTGTCAACTATGCTATAGTATGTCCAGACTGAATCGAAAACAAAGGCACCAGCATAACCATCCGACCATGACAGATGGCCACCACTCCAAATGTTTTCGGCTTTTGCCCAGCAACTAAGTTTCCAAATATCGCCAACCTGGATTTGTGGTATAGGTTGGGAGCAATTGGTCCATATGCAACCGCCATAAAGGCCTAAGGAGCAATTACCGCCATTGGCCGGTGTATCATACGATACCACACCTCCGTTGTTCTGCCATCCATCGACTGTGAAAACTCCAAATTCATCCTCAAAACTTCCGTTAACAACCTGCCCATTGGTCTGAGTAAAAGAGACCGTAAAGAAAAGGCAGGCGATCAATACATTTATTTTAATAGTCATTATTATTCCTCCATCTTGAAATTCAGCCATATAAAGGTACAAAGAATTACTCATATTATCTGCATTGCTGGAACGCTAAAATGGAATTGAACTTTTAGCCGTAAAAGATACCTTTGTCATTAATGAATCCCTCATCACTAAGTATCTTTTTTTTATAAGTACAAGGAAAAAAGGTATGAAAAAGAAGCAAATTTTAAATGTAAGATATTAATGAGGGATCGCTGAGCACCATTTAATATTTTTGATAATGTAAGGCAACAAGTACCAGTAATACTATAATAAAAGACATAAGTCTAAGTAAACAAGAATGTTAATTAAGTTTTGACCTCGTGAATAAATATGATGTTATTGTTGTTGGCGCAGGCCCGGCAGGTATGTTGGCTGCCGGACGGGCTGCAGAATTAGGCGGAAATGTTTTGCTATTGGAAAAAATGCGAAGCGAAGGCCGAAAGCTATTATTAACCGGAAAAGGAAGATGCAACATCACGAATTATGCTGCAATTGACGAATTTATTGCACACATTAATCCTGATGGCCGGTTTTTACGAAATGCTTTTTCTCAGTTTTTTTCTGATGATATCATTGAACTTATAAACAGGCATGGTGTTGAAACTGTCCTCGAACGAGGAGGGCGATACTTCCCGGCCAGTAACCGGTCGGCCGATGTGTTAAAGGCAATAATGAGATGGCTTCGAAAACTTAATATAAAAATGGATTGCAATAGCAGGGTCGAAAAGCTAATCGTTGAAAATTCTGAAATAAAGGGAGTCCTGGCAAATGGGATCGAGTATCGAACCAGGAATGTAATCCTTTCGACCGGAGGGAAATCATACCCAGCAACCGGATCGAATGGAGACGGATATAAAATATCAAAAGATGTAGGTCATACGATTACAAAAATACGACCAGCCCTGGTTCCTCTGCAAACCGCAGAAGACATTGCTCAACAAGTTGATAAACTTAACTTAAGAAATATTCGGGTCACTGTGTGGATAAACAATAAAAAGGCCGTCGATAAATTTGGAGAACTGACTTTTACTGATTTTGGTTTGTCCGGGCCGGTAATATTAACAATCAGCCGGCTTGTTGTTGATGAATTATTAAAGAAAAACCAGGTCGTTATCTCGATCGACTTAAAACCCGCCCTCGATGATAAGAAACTCGACAATCGCCTACAGCGCGATCTTAATGATTTTGGCAAAAGTAATATCAGGAATGTATTTCGTAAATGGATGCCGGCTGCATTGGTTCCCGTATTTGTCGATTTAACCGGGATTAGTGCAGAAATGGAGTGCAACCAGGTATCTGCAAAGCTTAGAAAAAAAATACGGTTATTGTTAAAGGACTTAAGGTTCAGGATAGAATCGCCCCGGTCGTTTGATGAAGCAATTATTACAGCCGGAGGAATTCCGACAAAAGAAATATCTTCAAAAACAATGGAATCGAAGATTATTAAAGGGCTTTATTTTGCCGGTGAGATCATAGACCTTGACGCAGATACCGGAGGGTATAATTTGCAAATAGCGTTCTCTACAGGGTGGCTGGCAGGTAATTCATGTATGTTGGATATAGCGGGCTGATTTTGCGTATTCTGAAAACAAGATACAAAAGAGAATATTTTATCTGCTACCTTTGAGGAATATTTATGACAAAAGTGTTTAATAATGATTGCCCATATCGGATACCATAAAACCGGAACTACATACCTTCAAAACAATGTGTATCCTTATCTGCAAAACATTTCTTTTATCGACTATCAAAAATGCGATGCTATTTTCAGGGATTTGATATATAAACCTGATACTGATTACCGTCTTGACAATACGATGGCAATGATCGCAGAATATTCAGAAGGGCAGGGGCAATTGTTGTTTTCGTATGAGGGCTTAGTGGGGCCTTTGTTTTACAAACGGGGAATTGGAAGTAAAATGATTGCTTCCAGATTGAAACAACTTGGCTTTAAGAAGATTATAATTACTGTACGAAGTCAGGTTGGATTACTCGAATCGGCCTATGTTCAATATATCCAGGAAGGAGGAGTAGCAAAAATATCTGATTTCTATAATCCTGAAAACCATATTTTCGACTGGGATTATTGCAACTACTTTAGGTTGATTAACCACTATATCAAGCTGTTTGGGAAAGAGAATATCCTGGTTTTATTGCAGGAAGATCTTAAATCAAAGCCAGGAGAAAGCATCGAATCGATAATTAGCTTTCTGGATAATAACATTGCACTTATTGAAAACAGGAAGCAAAAACGATCGAACAAATCATTGTCACGGATTTCAGTACAATTACTTCGTTATATCAATCATTTTACATATAGCTCTCATAATCCGACACATATTATCTCCAAACGAATTTCGACCTGGAAATTTCGCTATCTGTTTCAGGAATTTCTCGACCCGTTGTTACTGTCGCGAATATCCGGGAAAAAGTCATTAGTGCCTGAGAATATTTATAGCCTGATTCAGGACTATTATAAAGAAAGCAACCGTGAATTAGCTCAACTTACCGGACTGTATCTATCGGGATATAAGTATCCATTTTAAATAAAAACAAGCACAGAATAATTGTTAGTCCTGTTTCTTCAATGCCTTCCAGATGCCTTGTGTTTGTTTTATTGATTCATGAATATGTTAAACAAAGTTTTAACAATTGTTAAAACGAAAGTTTGTCGTAATTTATATTAGGTAATTGACTACCTATATAAAACATCATGTTGTCAACGACATATGATTTATTTATTATTTAGAATGTATATTGATAAGAGTGTAGAGAGCTTGAATGTATTTTGCAAAGGATGATTTGTGTTTTACATTTGCATGAGGATATTAAACATTATAAAACGACAACAAATGATGGCTATGGAATTTAATTACCAGTTGATAGAGCTGGAAGATAACCTAAAAGGATTTGCATTAAGCCTTACTTCGAACGCAGAAGAAGCGCAGGACTTACTTCAGGAAACCTTTTTAAAAGCATTAAAATATAAGGATCAGTTTGTTGAGAAAACCAATTTAAAAGCCTGGGCTTATACTATAATGAAAAACACATTCATTAACAATTACCGAAGGGCAGTTAAACAAAATACTACTTTTGACTCAACAAAGGATTTGTATTTTCTTAATTTTTCGCAAGATTCAGGTATTGATTCCCCTGAATCAAATTATTCAACCAGCGAGATTGTTAAAGCAATATCAGAATTGGAAGATGATTATCGTAAACCTTTCGAAATGCATGTCGAAGGATTTAAATACAAAGAAATTGCCGAAGAACTTGATTTGCCGATTGGTACAGTAAAAAGTCGGATTTTCTTTACAAGGAAAAAATTGATGGCTGTATTAAAGGACTTCAGGTTGAATTAAGCGTATATCGAAATGATTTAAAAAGCCGAAAGAGTTGAGGTTCTTTCGGCTTTTTTAGTTTTGATTCCACAACTATTGTTATTTCTTTTGTTCTTTTATAACTTTTACATGCACAGACTGGCATTTGTATACCTGCTACTAATCTTAAGTTTTACTGCTCTTGCCGGTGGTAAATTATTAAAGCCCTCAGAGTATAATTACGAGTATCGCTTTCATTATGGCTTTATTTGGCCTCACCATGAGTCGATAAGATACTTGCAAAAAGCCCATATTCCTGCCTTCGATCTACGAATAAGCAAGACCATGGTAAACAGTGGCTGGGCACAGCTTTACCGGTTTCCGGAATTAGGCGTAGGATACTACCATAATAATATGCAGTGGCCTGATGTATTAGGAAAAGTAAATGCAGGTTATGGGTTTATAAGGGTGCCCGTAATCAGGAAGCCAGCTATTCAGATTAATTACTCCTTTGCATTTGGTCTGGCTTTTATTTCAGATTATTTCGATATAGAAGAAAACTATTTCAACATAGCAATTGGTTCATTTACCAATGTTTACCTTAATTTCGGTTTTGATATCAGGAAAAAAATAAGGGATAATCTTTTGCTTTTTGCCGGTGCTGATCTGAGTCATGTTTCAAACGGTGCTATAAAAAAACCAAACCTGGGACTGAATCTTCCAGCCATCCATGTTGGATTAACTTATTTGCCCGATCCGGTTTCTCCATCTCAGTACAGGTTGAATAGTCATGCAGGGCAAGGTAAAACTTTTGACGTGTTAGTAACAGGATCAGTTGGCTGGAAAGAAGAATATCCACCGGGCGGCGATCTCTTTTATACTTCATCGGCCTGGATTGATGCCGGATATACAATAACAAAAAGAAAACGGCTGGGAATTGGTGTCGACTTTTTTTACGACGGATCAATATCACAACGTATGGAACGAAAGAATACTGGCACCGAAATAAAAAGGCACAATCGTAGACAAGGTGCCCATCTTTCGTATGATTTGATATTTGGAAAAGTTTTTTTCACGATACAGGCCGGGTATTATTTTCTTGTTAAATGGAACGATAACACAAGCATGTATAACCGGTTTGGACTCAGATATCATCATAATGATTTAATTTTTAACGTATCATTAAAGACCCATCTTGGGCGGGCCGATTTTATCGAATGGGGAATCGGCTATGTATTATTTAAACAAAAGAAATAATAAATTTATCCATCGATTCTCCGGATTATAAAAATAGGCTCGCTTGTAAATTTAGCCTACGCCGCGATT
>CAYLZH010000089.1:15496-16631 GCA_964388245.1 uncultured Bacteroidales bacterium | reverse complement strand
GATCTGATGTTAAAGATATTTTAGATTATATACGTAGAGATATGAAATTTGATATAAAAACAGCATACGTCATGGAAGGGGTTGGATTTATAGAAGAAAATTTGGCTCAGCTGAAATCTGAAAGTGCAATGAGACAATTGCCTGGTAAACTTGTAGAGATGATTAATAAAGGTTTTAGACAAATTAATCCGGGATATACATTAGTTTCAGCCTCTCATCATTTTGGAGTTTCAGGCATATCTTATATTTTAACTAAAGTAAGAGAACTGGTGATACAAGGATTGCAAAAGTATAAAAAGACTTTTGAAGGAATAGAACCTATTATTGAGATAACAGATGCCAGTACGCAGGAATACTCACCCAAAATATTTGTGACATATTCTTGGGATAGTGAAGAACATCAGGATACGGTAATCTCATTTGTGAATTTTTTAAGAAAGAATGGGTTTAATGCTTCAATGGATAAAAAAAGCCTCCAAGAACAAACTGCATTGGATTTCAATGAGATGATGGTTAAGGACATCTCATCAGCAGACAAAGTAATTGTAATTCTCTCTTTAGGATATAAAGAAAAGGCCGAGAAATTCATTGGTGGAGTCGGAAGTGAATTCAGAATTATATTAGAAGATATTAAAGCAAAAGTCAATAAATATATTTTTGTAAGCTTTGGATATGAGGCAATTAAGAATATTATGCCTATTGGAATTGAGGGTAGATTTGTTCTCGATTTAAAAAAAGACCAGGACGATGAATTCAATAGCTTGTTCGAAAAGTTGAAGGAAGAACCAATTCTTGTTTTTAGTGAAGTTAAGACTAAAACACCAGAGGTTAAGAAGAAATCTATTAAACCATTTCGACTTTAAAATGAATAGATTAGCAGAATTGAATATGTATGACAGAAATAAAATTGTAATTAATACCTCCAAGACTAAAACAATTTATTATAAGGTAGAAAATGATTAACTTATTAGTAAATGTATTAGAAGTAATCAGGGCATGAAAGTGTTTTGTGATGATATTCAAAGCATTACAGTTCTAATAAATGATGAAGTAGATAGAAAAATAGTAGAACTTAGTAGAATTTCAGATAGGCTTAGACGATTTTAGATAAGGGTGAAGATAGAGTAAAAAATCA
>CAYLZH010000089.1:4890-15486 GCA_964388245.1 uncultured Bacteroidales bacterium | reverse complement strand
TTGATGTAAATACAGGAAGGGATAGACGTCAAAATAAGATAAGGAATGGAAGTTTTAGACGAGATTTTAGATATGAAAATTATGTAAAATCTATTTGGACATTATGTTTAGAATAATCAATGAGTCAATAAATGAAATTGAAAAAGAAAGAAACATATAAAGCAGGATGAATATACATTAACAAAATAATCATGCAAACAGCCTTATTCTACAACCAAAAACGATTCAGTGAGAAAGAGTTCTCAAAAGAAAAGGAATTGGAGTACTTGATGTTCAATAATGGCAAAAGCTTATTTGGTCAGGCAAGTATTTTAATCGAAGCCAAAAAGAAAATTGATAACAAGGCGTTGGGTGGCACTATCCCAGATGCATTCCTGTTTGATTTAAAAGACCCGGATAATCCCGAATTTTATCTGGTTGAGGTTGAATTGGCAAAGCACAGCTTTTACAACCATATTTTCCCACAAATCACAAAGTTCTTTGCTTTTTTTAAGAATCCGGAAAGTCAGAGTGATTTAATTGAGAAACTTTACTCTTTAATCAGTTCAGATGCAGAATTGAAAAAGGAATTTAAATCCCGCCTCGGCAACAAGGAAATATTCAAATACATTAAAGATACAATTGAAAATAGCCAGAACATATTGTTGGTCCTTGACAATGATATGAAGGAGCTTCCTGAAATTATTAAAACCTACACCGATACCTGGGGAAAAATTGTCAAAGTATCTTTTTTAAAGGAGTACATTCATAACAGTGAAAGTATTGTCAGCCTGACACCTGAGTTTGAAAATATCGATGCGGTTGATTTCACGGTAAAACCGGATGATACTACAAATCCATATTCAGAAGATTATCACCTTGAGGGTGTAAGTGATGAAATTAAGGAAGTATATAATCTAATACGGAAAAAACTAATAGAAAAGATTAAAGACATTAACTTCAATCCTTTGCGATATTACATTTCTCTTCGCAAAAAGCGCAATTTCGCTTTTATCTACATTCGGAAAAAGAAAATAAGAATAGTTGCATTGATGGATGAAGCGAAAATAAAAGAACGGATAAAAAATCATTCAGTGAGTTCATTGTCGGAAAGCGTTCAAAAATTTTATAATGGACCTTGTGCAGAAATTATAATCACAGATGATAGACATATCGATGAGATAATCAACCTTTTAGTAGAAATCCAGAAATAGTCCCCAGTTTAGATAACAAAAGGCCACTCATGGTCGAAAACGAGGATTTAAAATCAGAAGGTGCTAAAAGAAATAGATATTACGAGTTGTTCAAAAAGAAATAACTAAAAAATAAATCGAAAAACAAAATAACCTAAAGTGTTGATATTTTGAAAGATGTCTTATTTTGGGGTTGAAAATATCGAAAATAAAGATGAAAAATAAGGTTACAACAAAAAGACACTAAACATGGATGAGAATAAAATAGATATAAAGGATATCTACGCTTCTTATTGGAGGTGCACGGACTTTGAATTATCAAACTTGTGGCAGCGATCGATTTTTCTCACTGCTTTTTTGGTTTTATGTTTTACTGCTTATGGTGCTATATTAAGTAAAATTCGGGACAATATAGAACCGGGGAAGAGCATTTCATTTCTAATTCTAAATGGTATTAGCTATTGCATATCATTAATCGGAATAATATTTTCGATATTATGGATAAAGATGGGGAAGGGCTCAAAAGCATGGTATGAGAGATACGAAGGTGCGATAAAGGCAATCGAAAGAAACGCCAAATATGCTTCTGACGAAGCCACCAAAATTGGAGGATTCTCTTATGAAAATCTTGATAACTACAATCGTCCGAAAGTGGATAATGTCTTATTTAAGAATACTGCCGGGGCTTATTCAGTATCGAGAATTAATATTGCAATTGGTCAGGTTTTCCTGATTTTATGGCTTGTAATTGGATTAGTTCACCTTATTGCTTTTGCTAACAAATTAATCTGTATAGAAAGTTATGTATGTGTAGGATGGTCATTATTTTTTGTTGGACTTTTCCTTTTGATATTAACTCCACTCATATTTGGTCACTATAAAATGTTCAGAAGCAACACAATTTCATAGAACGATGCAATACCACGAGAATATTAATATATTTGTAAGTAACTCAATATGGAAATACTAAAACTCGAAAACATAGTAAAATCATTTGGTGAGAATCGGGTTTTGAATGGTGTTGATCTAAGCTTTGAAGAAGGTAAGATTTCACCGGAAGCGTTAAGATTTCTTGGAATGCCAAGTAATATAGCAGCCAATGTGAGACAGAAAATATGTGGATTGCTCTGGTATTATGATGTTTAAGAATAGTAAAGGGTTTGTTTCGATGAAGTATGTTGGGAGGGAAAGAGGATAATTTGATAATATTAGTGATTATAAGATGAAGACAAAATCGAAATTTGAATTATTTTGAAGATTTCTAACTCCTTATGTGGACCCGGGTTCGACTCTTATTTGGAGACTAAATTTGTTTCACCTATGTTTCACCACAAATTTTATATATACTGTATTTCAGTAATATAAATATAGCAATTGGACTCCCGGCAGCTCCACAAATCGCATTTCTTTGAAGGGATGTGATTTTTCGATTCTATAAGCATTTGCTTATGATTCACAAAATATATTATGTTTTCTTCATTTTCCGACCTTAAAAGGATTTATTAGTTTTGTAAGAATTGATTGCATTTGGTTTGGCCTTTAAGGATAACAACAAAACCCCAAAATATTTTGTAGCATGACCAGGGAGGAGCTAATATTACGGATAAACGATCTTGAATGGGAAGACTTTGAGGCTAAAGAAGCAAGGTCGGAGCTTCCCAAATCGATATGGGAAACGGTTAGCTCCTTTTCGAATACAGCTGGTGGTTGGATTGTTTTGGGTGTAAAGCAGGAGGGCGATAAGTTTATTATTAAAGGGGTGAAGAACCTTGAAAAACTAGAACTGAATTTCACTAACACCCTTGCATCCAAACAAAAATTCAATGTGCTTATCCGACCTTCGATACACAAATTTGATTTTGACGAAGGCACCGTACTCGCATTTTACATTCCCCTATCCGACAAAAAACCGGTTTATTACGGAAACCCGGAAAATACTTTTGTCCGCTATGGTAGTTCTGACATACGCGCATCGAAAGAAGAAGTTGATGCCATGTACCGCGACCAAGCCTTTGGAACAAAAACCGCCGAGATTGTCCCCGGTAGTTCCCTTGACGACCTTAACATGCATACTATTGAAAGCTATCGCGATTATATGGGGCGTTTCAACAAAGGTCTACCTTATAACAAGCTAACTACGCTAGATTTCCTTAAAAAAACAGCTGTATTGATAGATGACAAATTAAGCTACAGTGGATTACTGTTTTTTGGGAAAAGGGACAAGATCGAAAAGCATTTTATTGATTTCAGAATAGATCTTTTGGAAATCCCCGGAACCTCATATTCCGATGCCAAAATTAGATATACCTATCGCCTGGCTGAGCAGGAAAACTTATGGGAGTATTACTTTGCCTTGTTCGAGCGCATTACACAAAAAGTTGACAACCCCTTCACTCTTACCAACGAAGGTTTTGCTACAGAGAACTATCCTTATGTAGAAGCCCTGCGCGAGGCTACTGTCAATATGTTGATGCATGCTGATTATTTCAGCCCGGCAAAATCGAGGGTAAGGATTTTTACCGACCATATCGAGTTTTTTAACCCGGGAGGTTTGCCCAAACCTTTGAAGTTTTTGATGAATACGGATATTTCAATTCCCCGTAACAGGACCATTGCCACGTTATTCAGAATGGCAAAGTTGGCCGAGAATGCTGGTTTTGGTTTCGACAGGATGAACGCTGGTTGGGCTACTTATAGTTCGGCTCCACCAGAATATATGGCAGAAAGAGATTTAATGATTGTGAAGTTTTTCATCGACCCGGTTGAGGAAAAGAAGAAAAAAACCATTGAAGAAACTGTGGAGGAAACTGTGGGGAAAATTGTGGAGGAAGGTTCACAGAAAAGTTCGGAGAAAACTACCCCCAAAACTACCCCCAAAACTACCCCCAAAACTACCCCCAAAACTACCCAGGAAAAAATCTTGCAAATTTTGAGTGATAAACCCAAAACGACTAAAGAAGAATTGGCTGAACTAATTGGTATAAGCATTAACGGAATTAAATATCACATTCAGAAGATGACTAAGGCAAATATTATAAAATACAAAGGTTCGGCTAAAACAGGAAGCTGGATTATTCTTTAATAAATAAGATGGAGCTTAAAAGAGAAAATCGAAATAAGCATGGCCTGTTTCTACTGGTAAAGAAAACAATATGTACGTATTCCGTTCGATAAAAGATATTATTAGTAGTCTATCAGTGGGTAGGGAATTGCTTTCGGAGATGTTCGGGAAACGGAAGGCACTGGTTTATAAGTACGATCAGGCTGTTGAAATTCTGGAAGAAAACAAACTGCAAGGGCTTATCGAAAAAGGGGTGCTGACCCAAAACGGAAATAAGCTGGAGATCGAGGACCAATTCCTTTCCTTCTTCGAACAGATTCTTGAGGTGAACGAGGAAATCAATATTTCGTACATCAACGAAAATATTCAGCAGCTAAAAGAAAACATTAACTACTTTTTGCAGGAGGATAGCGAAAACCGAAAGTACAAATACCTCAAATCCATTAAGTCGAGCTTAAAGAAGATCGGACGGATTTGTTTGCGGAATATAGTTGACCTTAACCGCAACATTGAAAATACCTTTAAATCGGAACCCAACTTTAAAATCAAAATCAGCAAGCTTAAAAACTACGATGTAAAACGATCAGATATTGGAGACTTGATAAAACAGACCGAGCAAATTCTGGTGGAGGATGAAATTACTTTTTTCCGGACGGCACTCGACGAAGAGTTGAAGCAGATTGTGGTAGAGTTGCAGGGGCAGCTTCACGAAGCAAACCACAACCTTATCGAGGTTCAAAAACAAATTATCGACTTCCTGAACCAGGTGAAATACCAAAGCCGGGTAATCGAAAAGCTGCGGCAGATAAAACACTTGAAAGACCAATTCGAGTTAGAGGATAAATCGAATATCAGGGAAGTGTTGATGCAAAACAATGCCCTGGTTTTTGAGTCCCGGTCGGGATTTCCGGTTAAGCTTTCACTGGAGTCGCTGCAAGACGAAGAGGTGTATGCCATAATTAAAGAACTGAACAGGAAGTTAAAAACAGGGATAAAACCCCAGATGGCCATTGCCGAAACCATATCGATGGACTATTTGGCCTCCGAAAGCGAGGAGCAGGAATTTGTGAATATCGAAGAAATGAAAAACAACTTTATGGCATCGGGAAATCACCTGTTCGATTTTGTGTTGAACTACGACTACCAGAAAGAAGTATCGAAGGAGGAGAAGCTGATTTACTTCTGCCAGTTGCTTTCGACCTACGAAGAAGAGATGGAAATAAACCAAGAATTTGCAATAAGCGGCGATACAGAATTTGTAATTGTTTACCCAAAAGGAACGAGAGGATGGCAAAGTCAAAAAGGAAAAAGGAAGTTTTCGAAATCTTGAGCAAAGGATTATTTATTTGCTCGAACAGCACGGATACACACATTCAGAGATCATATAATTATGTGGATGAGGAATTCGACGGCCTGAAAGAATATTTTAATGAGATCGATTTTATCTTGGAACGTGGCGACGAGTATTTCTATTTTTCGAAAACAGAGCTAAAAGCCGACCTGACCAGGAAACTGGAAACGGCCCATAAATGGATCGACATTGTGGACTTTTTCAAGACTTATGACAATTCTTTTTCGTCGGGTTATCGTTTTACACCAGCCGAAATACAAGTGAAGCTAAAGGTGGATGCCCTGCTAAAAAACAAGTTGTCGGCATTGAAACGTTACACAAAACAAGAAAACGAAGGGGATGGGATCCAACGTTTGATCGACCTTTTGAAGCGCGAAGGTTACGTTGAACTGGAAAACGAAATATCCGCCTCGTACAAAATCCTATCGTCGTTTGCCTACCTCGAACAATTGGTTCTTTCTATCCATATACCAGAAGACGTACAAAATGAGATCACTGAATAGGATTACCTTTATAAATTCCGCCGCCATAAAATATTCCGAGATCCGGCTCGATGGCAACATCCATTTTATCGGAACACAGGGGGTGGGCAAAAGTACCGTGCTGCGAGCCATTTTATATTTTTACAATGCCGAGTCGCGGAAGCTGGGCGTTCCAACTGGCCCCACAAACAAGAGCTTTGCCGAGTGGTATTTCCCTTATGCCAATTCATATATTGTTTATGAGGTTTCCAAAGAAACGGGGGCCTATTGTGTGTTTGCTTTTAAGTCGCAGAACAGGGTTTGTTTTCGGTTTCTCGATACGGATTATAAACGCGAATTTTTTATCGACGTGCACGGCCATGCCTTCGAAAGCTGGGATAAGATAAGGAGTGCCCTCGACAGCCAACGAAACCACTATTCGCGAAAGATAAACTCGTACGAAGAATACCGCGATATAATTTATGGAAACATACAGGGGCAGCGGGAATTTCATAAGTATGCCCTGCTCGAAGCCAGGCAATACAAGAACATTCCCCGCACGATTCAGAATGTATTTTTGAATTCGAAATTGGAGGCAGATTTTATAAAACAAACCATTATTTCGTCGATGGACGAGGAGGATGTCCATATCGACCTGCAACAATATGCCCACCATTTGAAGGATTTCGATACCCAGCTTTCCGATATCCGAAAATTCCGCTATCCTTCGGTGATGCGTCAGGCACAAGAATCTGCCAAATTGTTTATCGCCATCAATCACCTCGAACAGGAGAAAGTAGGTTTGGCCAAACAGTTGGCTGGTCGCCTTGCGCAAATAGAAAAGCAAAAACCATTGCTGAACGAACAGCTCGATGTTGAGATTCGGAAAAAGAATGGAGTTGTAGAGGAACAAAAAAACGAACAGCGATTGTTCGGTAGCCGAAAGGATAAGGTTAATGAAGTGTTGAGTCAGTTAAAAGGAAAACTAAAAGAATCGAAAACCAAAAAGGAGCAGTACGAAAAAGAAAATATTTCGGAAATCATCCGGCGGGTATCGAAACGTAAAGACCTTGATGCCGAACAGAAAAACTTAATAAGCGAGCGCGACTTGCTGAATAGTGCATTTGCCGATATCTCCCAGAAATACAACGCCCTGATTGGCGAAAAGCAGAACCAGCTCAGTGCTTTTGTGAATTCGAAAAAGCTTGAAGAAATTGAAATCAGGAACGCCGAGCACAAACAAAGGGAAAATCTGGACAGCGATTATGAGAAACTGATAGATGAAATTAGGAAACACCACAAGGCCGAAATCGATGGTGCCAAATTGGCCATCGAGCAGAAACGGCAGGATATCTCCTTGCTGAAAAACAGGAAGGCCGAAATTAAACACAGGAAATATTTTGAATCGGATATCGAGAAATTGGTGACTACAATTGCCGGAACGGAAACCAATATCGGGAAACAAAAAAACGATATCCACCATTTCAGGCAACAGATTGAAACCCTCGAAAAGCAATGGAAACTTGAAAAGCAATCGGCACAAAAAGCGAAAGATCAAAACCAAGAGAAGCTGGACGAAAAGGTAGCCGGCATCCGATTGCAGATTGACGGGATAAACCACAGAATTGAGAGCAGCAAAGACTCGCTCTATGGTTGGCTGTGCGAAAACCAGCCGGGATGGGAAAAAACAATCGGGAAAACCATCGACGAAAATGTTTTGTTTCAAGCTGGCTTGGAGCCTCGGGTTGTTGACGCAAAACCAGCGAATTTTTATGGCATAGAAATCAACCTTGAGGAAATTGATAAACAGATAAAAACGATTGAGGACTATCGCTTCGACCTGAAAAAGAGGACAGATGAGTTGGAATCCTGCAAGATTCAGCAAAAAGAAATAGACAAAAACCTGGAAAAAGAACTGGAGAAAATCCAGAAACGGAACCTGCCCAAAATAAGGGAGTACAAAAAACAAATACTGACTACTGAATACAACCTGGAGCAAGATGCCGTAAAATTGAAACGAACTGTTGTTGAGCTGGAAAGCCTGAAAGAAAAGGCTCGGGAGGGAAAAGAAAAGGATTTGAGCAGGGTAGATCAGGAGATTGGCGCAGCTACCGATCAGGAGCTTAAATTGAATCAGGACTTTGCTGCTCTGGAAATGCAGATTGATAGAAAAATAACCACAAAGAGGCGCGAGAAGAAAAAGAAGGTGGAAGCTTTGATGGCCGAAAACAAAGAGCTCATCGGTACCATCAACAACGAGGTTAAGAATTATACCGCAAATACTGAAAACCAAGTAGCAGCGATCAACAAACAAAAATCCGACGCTCTTGAATCGAAGGGGGCCGACACAAAGCGCCTTGCCGAAATTGACGTACTATTGACTGCCGTAGAAAATGAGTTAGACTATATTGAGACGCACCGCGATAAGGTGGCCGGATTCTATAAAGACAAAGCTGAACTTTTCGACAAGGAGAAAGAGTTTAAAAACCGCCAGCAGTTGGAAGAGGGAAAACTAACTGAGCTTATCCGTAAGCACGAAATGCAATTGGCCAAACTTTCCGATCGCCTGAACCGCTTGGATTCTTTGATAAATAATTACCGAACGGCAATGGATAAAATTCAGGAAGAGCTAGACAAATTCGAATACGATTTTGCAAAATCGGAAGTGTTTGCCTCGGTGGAATCGTGGTTTAAGAATGTGGAAGTATCCGAAATGGTTGAGACATCTGGGCTTGCATTAATGGATCAGCTCAAAGAAAAATACTACCAAAATGTTACGCGAGAACGGGACCTCCAGGAAAGCATCGATAAATTTTTGGGCAATTTTTCGGAATCCAATATTTTTCAATTTCCCATAAAGCTTATTGGCATAAAACAATACCTCGATTTTTCAGAAGAGCTGAACGATTTTGTGGAAGAGGACAAAATTGCAATTTTCGAAAAACGCGTGAACGAGCGCTTTGCCGACATTGTACAATCGCTGGGCAAGGAAACCGGTTTGCTGATTTCGAAGACCGGTGAAATCCAAAAGATTGTTTCCAAAATAAACAAGGACTTTAACGACAAAAACTTTGTGGGTGCGGTAAAGAAAATCGAGCTTCGGGTTGATGACAGCAAAAACAGTGTGTTTGTTATCCTGAAGGAAATCAAGAAATTCAACGATGAGAATGCCTTCGATTTTGGTGAGACCAACCTGTTTTCGACCCTTAACAAAGATAAAAACAACGAAAAGTCGATTGAGCTGCTCAAACAATTGGTAAAGGAAATTAACCTTGCCAGGAACGACAATGTGTACCTCACCGATTCGTTTGAATTGATGTTCCGGATTGAGGAAAACCAAAACGATACGGGCTGGGTAGAAAAACTGTCGAACGTGGGCTCCGACGGCACCGATGTGCTGGTAAAGGCCATGGTAAACATTATGCTGCTCAACGTTTTTAAGGAAGGGGCATCGCGAAGGTTCAAAGATTTTCGTTTACATTGTGTGATGGACGAGATTGGCCGCCTGCACCCCAACAATGTAAAGGGAATCTTGAAATTTGCCAACGACCGCAACATCTTGTTGATAAACGGGTCGCCCACCGAAAACACCCCGCTTAGCTACAAACATATCTACAAGATCGAAAAAGATGCTGCCAATATTTCGAAAGTAAAACGGATTATTACCAATTTCTCATAGTATGAAAATCCCTCTAAGTATTGCAAAAAAAATGGCCCTGTTGCTTGCCGGCCAATCGGTTCCGGCAAGCCAGCTAAAACACCGTGTGGTAGAGGAAATGCGCAGCGACGAAATTATACTAACCAGAACTATTGGCAAAAGTCGAAAAGTGTTTTTTATCTCCAACAGGGAAAAGTTTCGGCACTACCTGAAAAATCAACATGGAATTGCTGATTTGAATACCTACATCGAACTACTCGAAAACAACGGGCTACGTGCCGATGCTGTGCAGGCTTCCTCCGACTCTAAAACAAAATCGACACGTACCTTCAAGGGGTTTCCTATAAACACCTACTCAACCATTGAGGCTGAAATAAACAACCAGAAGTTTTCTATTCAATCCGTGGACGGCTGCTTCACCTTTATTTCCGATTTCGAATCATTCCGAATTCCCGAGGAGGTAACAGTTGTGGGGGTTGAAAATGCCGAGAACTTCCGATACCTCAAGGAGCAGGCTTATTTATTTTCTTCCATCAAGCCATTGTTTGTTTGCCGCTATCCACAATCGAACGATCTGGTACGCTGGCTACAGCAAATTCCTAGCCCTTATCTTCATTTTGGCGACTTCGATTTTGGAGGTATCGCCATTTTCGCGAACGAATTTCGAAAGTACCTGCCAGAAAGGTCTTCTTTTTTTATTCCAGAAAATATTGAATACCTGTTGGACGAATACGGAAACCGTGATCTTTATGGCAAACAATTGTACTTCCAAGAGACTGGTTCAAACGATCAAGCTATCTCTAAGCTTATTGATCTTTTTCATAAATATAAAAAATGTTTGGAGCAGGAAGTGCTGATTCGTAAATAAAGAATTGCCTGAAATCACCGGATTG
>CAYLZH010000089.1:0-4880 GCA_964388245.1 uncultured Bacteroidales bacterium | reverse complement strand
AGCATATGTCTATTTGAATGAATTAACTTATAATGTCTTAATCAAGAAAGTGCTTCCATTATCATGAAATGGTCAAACAGCACGCTTATCAGGAAAACCAGCTTATCTTAACTCAGACAGGAAATCAATAATATGAATCTGTTCAACTCCTTTATAGTCTGTATCAGAGAGAGCATCATCCATACTTACAACATATTTTGGATAATTGTCTCTTATCTCCAGCAGGGTTCCAAATTCTCTTTTGATAGTTGCTTCATCTTTTAATAAGTACGCGACCTGCACATATATCTTCTTTCCGGATCTTTCACATACAAAATCGATTTCCTTTTCACCCAACCTGCCTACATTGATATTATATCCTGATATCTTTAAATGATGATAGACAACGTTTTCCAGGATTTTATTAATGTCGTTTGCTTTATAACCGGCAATACTATTTCGAAGACCTAAATCTTCAAAATAGTATTTCTCGCCTATCTCAAATATTTTCTTACCAGCTATATCAGCTCTTAGTACCTTAAAAATAAATATGGCAGATTCTAAATATCCCAGATAATTTAAAACCAGCTGAGGAGAGATTTTGATCTTTTGCGATTTTAGAAAATCACTAATCTTTTTAGATGAGACTATACTTCCAGTATTATCGGCAACATATCTAACAAGATTCTCCAGGAAAGTAATATTTCTGATACTAAATCTTTTTACTACATCCTTAAATAGAATCGCATCATAGATGTTTCTCAGGTAATCATGAATAACCTGATCTGTCAAATCTAAATTTATTAGGTAAGGTAAACCTCCGTATTTAAAGTACTTAAGCAACGAATCACCTGATTTATCCAGCTTATGAAATTCAAGAAATTCAAAATATGACAGACTATAAACTTTAAGCTCAATAAATCTTCCACTCAGATAAGTAGCCAGTTCTCCTGACAAAAGCTTTGCATTACTTCCGGTACAGTATATGTCATAGTTTCCTTTAGCCTGTAAACTTCTTAAAGCCTTTTCAAAACCAATAATATCCTGTATCTCATCAATGAACAGGTATATCTTTTCCTTTCCCTTTGTTTCTGCTTTAATATAATCCAGTAGATCATTCTGGTCTTTTATGAATTCAAATTCATCTAGTTCTTTGCTTATGTAAATTATTTCAGGATCTTGATGAATTGCTTTTACTTCATCAATAATCTGAAATAGCATGAAGCTTTTACCCACACGACGCTGACCAACTAATACTTTAATTATATCTTTATCAATATATGGTTTAATACGATCAAGATAAATAGGTCGTTTTATAAATTCTCTTTTGAATACCATCATTATAGTTTACACATGAAATCTTATACAAATATACATAAAGTTTCATTTATACATGAAACTTATTAGAATCACATCAAATCTTTCATATAAGAATCAACTTAAAACTATAAATGAACCGGAAAGACTCCTTGTGAAGACCCAGGTTCGACTACAGTCAATTCTCACTTTATGTTTCATTATTGTTTCAGCATGCATTATCGGTACTGAAATACTGATAGTTATAAATTGGTAAGAATTCCCGGCAGCTCAACTTTTACTTGCAAAATGATTGATTTAATTCGCGTTATTTCGTAGGTTTTCAATATTTTTCTGATGACCATTAATGTTTTCTCAATCTTGTAAAAATCACTACTTTTATCCTGAAGTGCCTTGGTAAATCTAAACTATTGATTCAATTAAAATATTTGGTTATAACTTAATTTATTGAATATGAATTATCGTTTACTTCTTTCATTATTTCCTGTTTTTCTTTTATTTAGTTTATGTAAATCAGATAACATGAATCCTAATCAGAAAAGTATTCAGGGACAGGACTTCACACAATATGTAAATCCATTCGTAGGTACAAGCAGAATGGGACATGTGTTTCCTGGTGCTACAGCTCCATTTGGCATGGTTCAGTTAAGCCCCCAAACCAATTTCGTTTCGATGTATCATCCGGATGGTTCATATAACAAGAAGGCATATGAGTATTGTGCAGGATATCAATATAATGACACTTCAATCGTTGGCTTTTCTCATACCAATTTCAGTGGTACCGGCCATTCCGATTTAGGAGATTTCCTAATAATGCCAATTACAGGTACACGTAATTTAAATCCTTTGAAAAATGTGGATGGCACAAAGGGATATTATTCTACATTTTCTCATGATAGAGAAAAAGCACATCCGGGCTATTACAAGGTTGATCTGGAAAGCTACAATATAACAGCCGAATTAACTGCAACTGAACGAGTTGGCTTCCATCAGTATACATTTCATGAAAATAATGAGGCACATATTATTCTTGATCTTGTCTATAATGTATACCATCACAACAATAAAAATGTGTGGACATTCCTCAGAGTTGAAAATGACTCATTAATAACCGGTTACCGACAAACAAAAGGATGGGCCAGAACCCGGACCTTGTATTTTGCCATGCAGTTTTCAAGATCGATTAAAAGTTATGGCCATAAAAAATACGATGAAATTATATATGATGGTTTCTATAGGAGATTTAACCAAATGGAGAATTTTCCGGAAATGGCCGGTAAAGATATCAGAGCTTATTTTACTTTCGACACAAAAAAAGAATCGGTACTGAATGTAAAATTTGCCTTATCGTCTGTGAGTACTGCCGGAGCATTGCAAAACCTAAAGTCCGAAATACCTCATTGGGATTTCGATAAAATCAGACAAGATACCAGGGAAAAATGGAATCACGAACTGGCGAAAATCGAGGTTCAGAGCCTGAACAACGAAGACATGATTACCTTCTATACAGCACTCTATCATGCGAGTTTATCACCCATCCTGTTCGAGGATGTAAATGGCCAATACAGGGGATTGGATCAAAACATTCATGTATCAGAAGGATTTAGTAATTACACCATCTTTTCGTTGTGGGATACTTACAGGGCCCTGCACCCATTGTATAATATTATTCAGCCTAAGCGAAACGATGATATGATAAAGTCAATGCTTGCCCATTACGACCAAAGTGTACACAACATGCTACCCATCTGGAGCCATTACGCCAATGAAAACTGGTGTATGATCGGATACCATGCTACATCGGTTATTGCTGATGCTCTGGTAAAACACACCGGCACTTTTAACCCGGACAGAGCTCTTACTGCGGCCACTAACACAGCAAATGTGCGTTACTTCGACGGCCTGGGCGAATACATCGACTATCACTATGTGCCAGACGACAAAAGCCATTCTTCGGTTTCCAAAACTCTTGAATACGCATATAATGATTGGTGTATAAGCCAGATTGCTGAAAAGGCGAACCGGACTGAAACAGCAAATCAGTTTGTACTGCGGTCTAAATACTACAAGAATGTCTACGATGCTGTAAGTGGTTTTATGCGGCCAAGATTGTCAAATGGAGAATTCCGGCAGGATTTCGATCCGATGGACACTCACGGACAGGGTTTTATTGAAGGGAATGCCTGGAATTATGGTCTATATGTTCCGCACGAGCCGGATACAATGATTGCTATGATGGGAGGTAAGGAAAGGTTCAGTCAGCATTTGGATTCTTTGTTTTCCAGGTATATTGATGACAGATATATCGAAAAGCATGAGGATATAACACGCGATGGTTTAATTGGAAATTACGTCCATGGTAATGAACCAGGACACCATATCCCCTATTTATATAATTGGACCGGAGATCTTCATAAAACTCAGAAAAGGGTACGCATGATCATGAATACCATGTATGGACCAACAGTAGATGGCCTGTGTGGAAACGATGACGCAGGTCAGATGAGCGCCTGGTACATTTTTAGTAGCCTTGGTTTTTATCCTGTTACGCCAGGATCGCACTATTATGCTCTTGGAAGCCCTATAGTGAAAAAGGCAATCATTCATCTCGAAAATGGAAAAACTTTAACAATTATGGCAGAGAACCAAAGCAGTGAGAATGTTTATGTAAATCGGGTAACTGTTAATGGCAAGGAGTTAAATGGTTTCCTGCTCTCGCACGATGATATCATTAATGGAGGAGAAATTGTTTTTGAGATGTCCAATCAACAAAGGTCAGTGAATTAATTTTATGTCAGATTTCAATGTATTTCTGATCAACTTAGGATATTCACCGTCATTATTGTCCAAGTAGCCTGATATTTCTTCTTTCAATTTTGGGATGTGATTAAAAACAATACTCCAAATGAACTTATGCACTATTCCTCTGCGACACATAATCTGCCGGCTATTATTGTATGTATTGTTTTATAGGTAACCAGACCAATAAACATTATAGCCAGTGCAAAGCTTACCCATGCAGCATATAAATAGAATTCCTTACCACTTACCTGATATGCAAGTGCAGAAGCCAGGGTAAGTGCATCAAGCGGGAAAGTAAACGCCCACCAGGAGATAAAAAATTTAAGCCCACGGAAACTCTTCATCAGAAAAATTAAAAGCAGGACAAACAAGTAGGTGATACTTACCAAAAACTCGCTTACCAGGTCCCAGTTACCGGTTATTTTGTAATATGAAATAAATCCAACAGCCGGAGGTGCAATCAATATAAATAATGTAGGGATGAATTTTTGAGGCATCTGATCGTGAAAAATTACACGGTTCAGGAAGATGGTAAAAAGGATTACCCAAAAGAATGCACCTACCGAGAAATAAAATACCGAAAAGCCGATGGGCATAAATTCAACACCTGCAACAGGGATGATAATGTTTCCAACCACAGGGATAAACCATGCGGGATTAAAATTTTGTATTTCGAAATTGTGCTGAATCCAAAACGAAATGGTGTAAAGCATCAAATAGGTATGAATAATTACTCAAGTTTCGCAGGAGTTAACTTCCTGAACATCTGTTGATAAAAAGTA
>CAYLZH010000088.1:8525-16634 GCA_964388245.1 uncultured Bacteroidales bacterium | reverse complement strand
TTATGATTAGAGAACTTTTCGCAAGGCCCTGACAATCTTTAAACTATGAATTTGTCGGCCTTCGGCATTTAAATGATAGGGTAGTTCGAAATAGTAATGGTTTTTTATCCTGGCCTCGGTGGTATTCAGAATGTAGTGGCTATCGAAATTTTTATACATAAAATTGTCGAAATTGTCCAATGCTTCAGTTTGATATCTGCCGTCGCAGGGGCGCATGGGTGGGCTGATTACGAAAAACTGAAAATCATTTAAAGCTGTTTTTATAAGATTGGCATATTCTTTTGAAGGCTCGGTTATTAGTACCGAATCGCCTAATGATGCCTTGCTTTCGAATTTTAAATGACTGGTTAGATCACCATATTCGTTAAATCCATCCCTGCGGTAAATTTCATTAAATCCGGTTTTATAAGGATTTGTAAGATAGATTAAATTGGTAATCAATAGTTTGGTGTACATTGTAAGGGTTCTCAGCTTCTTAGGATTATTCCACAATTGAGCCAACAACGAACGGCCCACCAAATAATCTACTACGATACGGGCTTCTGTATAAAATGAGGGATCTTCAGTAAACGGGAATTCATAGCCAACTACGATGATATCTTTCTCCGGATTTAGAAGTTTTTTCAAAACATCGATACTGTAATCTACCCCCAATCCACCATGCACGGTTGTATTATACACTTTAAGTCCCAGGCTGTCGGCTATTTGTTTCGAATCAAGGCCGAATGTCAGGCTCGATCCACCAATAAAAACAATTCGTTTGGCAGAATCGTTTTGGGTTTTTTCAAGATGGCTCAGTTTATCGATATGTGCATGGTAATAATTTCTTACGAAACCATCTGCATAGGGCAACAGTGACAATCCAACGAAAATTGCAATCAGCAAAAAACAAAATAACAGTATTTTTCTTGCAAAAGCCTTCATGATCGTTAAAATTGAAAATAAATAAATTGTTTTTCAGATTCCACTGAGAATGCATTGAAAACGACAAAGAAAATTACAAGGTATACAGCGTATCGTACCCAGCGGTATTTGATTCCGGCAAAAATGTTTCGTTCATTTTTTCTGAAAAAGAAATCCAAGCCCAACATGATCACCACATAAATTAATGGTTGGCGCAGTTCGCCGGGAATTAATGATCCAGAGAACATATGGCCAAAATACTCAAAAGCATGTCCAATGCTTTCGGCCCTGAAAAAAATTAGAGATGCTGTAACGAGTAAAAAATTCAGGATCATTTTTAATACATCATAAAACTTAAAAGCAACATCTTGCTGAGTTCCGGTTATAGAAACCACCTTTCGTTGATATACAAGTGGGATGTAAAGCAATCCGTGAATGCCACCCCAAACCACGAAGTGCCAACCGGCTCCATGCCAGAGTCCTGATATTAAAAACGTAAGAAAAATGGCAAGGCAAATTCCAAAGCGTCCCCAGTAACGAAACCTGATGGCCATTGGCAGATAGACATAGTCGTTTAGCCAGCTTGTGAGAGATATATGCCAGCGTTTCCAGTATTCCGAAATATTTCTCGAAAAATAGGGAAACTTGAAATTCGACATCAGTTCAACTCCAAAAAGCTTTGCCGTTCCGATGGCTATATCGGAATAGCCGCTAAAATCACCATAAATCTGAATGGCAAAATATATTGCTCCCAACAATAGCTCGGTTCCCTGGTAATTTTCAGGATTAGCAAAAACCATTTGAGTATAACGTGAAAGTGTATCAGCAATAAAAACCTTTTTAAAGAAGCCCCACAGAATCAGCCGCATCCCTTCAGTAGCCTGCTGATAATCGAATTTCTTGACCGATGCAATCTGGGGTAGCAATCGTGAGGCCCGTTCGATAGGTCCGGCAACTAACTGAGGGAAAAATGCCACATAACTGGCAAAATCGAGAAGGTTTTTAGTTGGGCTGAATTTTTCGTTGTATATGTCGAGGGTATACGACATCGACTGGAAAGTATAAAACGATATACCCAGGGGCAGGATTATTTGAAGTGTATTCACATCCATTTCCACACCAAACATCAGCCAGGCATCGCGCCACGACTCAATAAAAAAATTGAAATACTTGAAAAAACCGAGAATGCCAAGGTTGGTGGCCAATGACAGATAGAGAAATATTTTCTTTCGCAGATCCGATTTTGCATTGTGGATCATATACCCGGCAAGGAAATCGATCAGAGTACTAATAATTATCAGCGTAAGGAAACGGTAATCCCACCAACTGTAAAACGAATAGCTGGCAGCAAGGATAATGATATTTTGAAACGATTTGCGTTGTGGTATCAGCAGCCAATACACAATAAATACCAATGGCAGAAATACAGCAAATTCGAGGGAATTAAAAAGCATGGTTTATTTTGATAATGATTGAATGATATCGCCAATGGTTTGCCATGATTGTATTTCACGGGCTTTAAAGCGGACCTTGAATTTTTTTTCGATTTCAACCACAAGCATGATATGGGTTATCGAGTCCCATCCGTCAATATCATTGGCCGTTGATTCACTGGTAAGTATTATCTCTTTTTTATTTAAAACCGAGCGGAATATGTTTTCAAGCTCGTGTAATATCGCATTTTTTTCCATGTGTAATTCTCCATTCAAGTTGTATACTGATTTATGATTGGGGCTCAGTTTCCTTTTGTTTAATTGTTGTTATCAGGGGGTTAAAATTATCAATTTCGAGATACCATTTCCCATCGTTCTCAACAAATCCCAGTTTTCGGTAATGGTCTTTTACGGGCATGTTTTTTTTCGTCGGAAGGTATTCGCCAACTATGGTTGAAAATCCTTTCGATCTGGCATCGTCGACTATTTTGTTTGCAATAAACTCTTCGAGTCCACGGTTGGCAACACGACAACTCATTACCCATGTGTCGATAAAAAGTGACGAGTCGTCAATTTTTTCAAGAATAACAATATTGATCAATCCATATTCACCAAAATTATCTTCGAGGTAAACTACATAGTGAACATATTTTTCCGAATTCATGATCCGTTCAATATCGGCTATTGTATACCGAACTGTTCTCAGATTAAACTGATTGCTGCGCTGGCTTAACTGCGAAACCCTTTGAACATCGAAAGGAGTGATTTCCCTCACCATGCTTTGCATATTCAGGTTTCCAAGAAAAGCATTGACATCGGTAAATTGTTTTCCGAACGATCGTCGTTCCGATTCCTGTTTGTATTGCTTTGTACGTGCTGCATCGTTTCCGGAAAAGGAGCTTGTTTCAAAAATATTTTCAGCTACCAGGTATTCGAGGTAGTCGGCAGGGTCGTCGGGTAGTTCCGGGACTAAAACTTCCGGAACCGTTTCCCTAACTATCTTCCTTTCAACAGGATTATCATCTAAAAACACCATTGAATCGAACCCGATATTTAGGATATTTTTTATTTCCCTGATATTATCGGCCTTGTTGTTCCAATTGGCAATAAAAACCGCAATGTCTTGGAACCGGAGCACCATTTCCGGATGTTTTTCGAAGGGTTCTTTTGCTATGGATTCTTCGTTTTTGCTACAAACAGCAAGTATGATTCCGCGTTGCATCAGGGCTTTTATCCATTTCTGAAGTTCGGTAAAAGCTTTGCCAATTCCGAGTGAGCCGATTTCGATGCCTTCCATTCCATCGTCGCCGATAATTCCACCCCAAAGTGTATTGTCGAGATCGAGGATCAGGCACTTCTTAAATTTTCCTAACAAGCTTTGAATAATACCTACAATTTGGCTTGCAATGGCGACCGTAAAATCGAGGCTGTAAACCAAATCAGCATTAATATAAAAACTCGATGAAAATGATTTTTCGATCCCATATTGTACCAACAGGTTTTGGACATCTACTACAAACAGATTGTTTTTTCGTTCGGCAATGTCCATTAAACCTACATTTATCCGCCTCACCTGGTTAACAAAGGCAAACCTGGTATTCGATGCATAATTTCCAAAAACTGCATCATCAAGTGCTTCTATATTGCAAAACAGAATTTTACTCTGAAGTCGCGAACCGATTATTTCGGTTAGTTCTTCGGTTTTTGCAATAAAATCAAGGGCAAATTGCTGCTTTTTTTCTTCGGATAAATCATAGAATTTCGACCTTAGTTTTCTTGCCGAATAACAGATTAAAACCGCATTGGGCGAAAAGGAATAGAGTTCCGAAGCAGGATTAATAATTTCATTTTCGATCTGGTCGAATCCTGCTTCATATACACTGATATCGATATTATTTACGATACCTGTTGCTTCGGTGGCCTTCGACAAAAATTGTGTGGCATAATTGCCAAGCAGGGCCATCTTATACTGATGGCCAGGCAATTGATCCTTTTTTTCTTCAGCAGCCTTTAGCAATTCGTTATAGGTCATAACTTGCAATATTTCAATGCTTCCTTATCAATACGAAAGAACAGCCTGAAAGTTTTGTACAATGTTAATAGTTTTTTCGTGAGACTCAAATTTCAAAAGCGAAGCGCATTGAAATTTGTTTGTCGAACAACTAAGCTAAGCGATCTCATTACTAAAGGGAGTAATCCTGATTGCGAATTGATCTCCTAAATGACGGCAATAATCCCGACAATCTCAATTGTTACGTACTTGTATCGCATAGCTTTGAAATATTATGGCCACATTATGAAACCAGGTGGTGCAAGGGGATAAAAAAAGGAGGGAAAAACTCCCTCCTCATTAATTTTGTCATTTGTCAAACAAGGTTTTAGTCTTTAAGGCAACGGACAGCTCCGGAGACATTTTGATGGTTCAGACTCCTGTCAACTCTTGTTTCCAAATCAGATATTATCCTTGCCCATTTCATCCAGGTTGCTTCGCCTGAATTCTGTGTAGATGATAAGTATACTGCACTTTGTCCAAGATCAAAAAACTCGTTATATTGAGTCTTGCCTGAAAGCAACATATCCATACCAGAACTTCCAGTTACTTTAAGTTTGGTTCCGATATCCGTACCTCTGAATCCTGTTGAATCGGGGCTTGCGACAGTTGAATCAAGATAATTTTCAAGTATAAATAATTCTAAATCTGTAGGAACATGCCATCCTGGAGGGCATAATCCCTGAACTCCTTCCTGGGTTGTGTACTGCATCAATTCGTTCCATAAGTATAATCCGCCGTAGGTATTGCAATATTCAATTGAATCATTATAACAATATTTTTCATCAATGGAGTTATTGCTTTGTGCTGCAGGGTCAGTTGGTGGAGCTACCGGAATCATGGTTCCGTAGTTGAGGTTTTCTCCCATCCAGCACTGACTTCCGATTTTTATGGCTGTATATTGCTGCATGTCACGTGTGTCGGTAAATGGCGACGGGCACGGTATGGTAAAGCTTATTGAAACCGTATCGGTGTTGGTGCCACAGGCATTTGATACCGACCAAATTAGTTCGTAGCTTTCTTCAGCAACACCATAAAATGTACTGTTAAAGGCTGTTGAATCAGAGAAGCTTCCTCCGGTACCGGTTAATACTGACCATACACCTGATCCCGAAGCGGGTTGGGTTGCACCAAGAATTACCGAATCAACTGTTACATTTAATTGGTCGCTGCCAGCTACTGCAGGACTTGGGTTTGGAAAACAGGCTATGCTAACAACGACCGTATCGTTTGAACTTCCACACTGGTTCGATACAGTCCAGACAAGATTATAGGTTTCATTTGACACACCATAAAAGGTACTGTTATACAAAGAGGAATCTGAAAGGCTTCCGCCATTTCCGCTGATAATTGTCCAGATTCCATCTCCTTCTGTAGGTTCGGTTGCATTCAGTACAATTGTACTGAATGCTGCATTCAGAATATCATTGCCTGCAATAGCCTGACTTGGCTCAGGAGTACAAAGATAGAATCCCATTGTTACAGTATCGCTGTTACTTCCACATGGATTTGAAACGGTCCAGATCAATTCATAGGTTGTTCCGGGAACTCCATAAAATGTAGCTGATGCTGACGTAGAATCTGAGAAACTTCCCCCTATACCACTATTAATTGTCCATGCACCTGTACCTTGTGATGGAACTGTTGCATTCAGGATAATAGAATCAACAGGAATATTAAGTGAATCCTCACCTGCATATGCTGGATCAGGATCCGGGAAGCAGGCAAAGCTGATATTTACAGCATCGCTGTTTGTTCCGCATGCGTTCGATACAGTCCATAACAATTCGTAGCTTTCTTCTGAAATACCTGTAAACATACTGTTAGCCAACGATGAATCTGCCAAAACACCACCTTGACCACTATTAATTGTCCATACGCCGGTTCCTTCTGCAGGATCATCAGCATTTAGTGAAATAGTAGAAACCGGAACATTTAAGGTGTCTTCACCTGCATTGGCAGTGCTTGGCTCCGGGAAGCAGGCAAAGCTAATATTTACAGTATCGCTGTTTGTTCCGCATGAATTCGATACAGTCCATATTAATTCGTAGCTTTCTTCTGAAATACCTGTAAACGTACTCGTAGCCAAAGACGAATCTGCCAGCACTCCTCCTTGTCCACTATTGATTGTCCACACTCCGGTTCCTTCGGATGGAACATCAGCATAAAGTGAAATAGCAGAAACCATTATGTTTGATGTGTCTTCACCGGCATAGGCTGCATCCGGTTCAGGGAAACATGCAAAACTGATTGTTACATTATCGCTTGTGCTTCCGCAGATTGTTGTAATCGTCCATTCAAGCTGATACGATTGGTTGGCTGAACCATAGAATACCGAATTGTAAAGTGTATCGTCGGAAAAGGAACCACCTATGCCTGAAATAATAGTCCATTGACCGCTTCCGTTTACCGGATTGTTTGCAGCAAGAATCACAGAATCAATAATTACTCCGGTTTGATCAGGACCAGCAGATGCCTGATCGGGTTGAGGTGTGCAAGCCTGGCTGGTTGTGTCTTTTATGCATCTTAATGCACTGCCATTCACTTTTTCTGCAGCTGTTCTTGATATTTGTGCATTACCATCTTCGATAGTCCTGATCCAGAAAGTTGTTGTATTGTATTGAGAGGAGCTAGCATAATTCGCAAATTTTGTTGCAAACTGTCCGGCACCATAAAATGCATTATTTTGCTGGAAATAAGCACCACTAAAGATTAGATCTAAGCCGCTACTTCCTCCTGTTTTTAATTTGGTTCCGGCATCAGTGCCCCTGTATCCGGTGGTCGGTGAGGAACTAATACTTGGATCTACGAAAACTTCCAATTCAAGCCACTCATTGTCTGTAGGCACATGCCAACCATCAGGACAGAATCCTTGTGCACCTTCGGTTGTAGCGTACTCCATTAATTCGTCCCAGGTGTAAAGTCCGCCAAGTGTTTCACAATTCGCCTGATCATTTCCGTAACAAAATTTCTCTGGTATCTGATTGTTACTCTGCCCCTGGGTTGATGTAACATAATTCCCATAGTTAAGGTTCTCAGTCATCCAGCACTGATTATTTATTTCAATAGTTCCATAAGTTTGACTATCACGTGTGTCGTATAAAGTTTGTCCGCAGGTGAATGAACCGATGTTAAGGAAACTAACCTCGACCGTGTCGCTTGTGCTTCCGCAGATAGTGGTGATTGACCATTCCAACTGGTATGTTTCGCCTGCTGTTCCGTGGAATACAGTGTTATAAATGGTATCGTTCGTGAAGGTTCCACCTGTACCGGAAAGTATGGTCCATTGGCCTGTTCCGTTGACCGGATCGTTGGCGGCAAGGATCACAGAGTCGATGGCAACGTTGAGCTGGTCGGTGCCTGCATCAGCCTGGTCGGGCTGTGGTGCACATGGCTGTGAGCCTTCGTCTTTAATACACCGGACAGCATTGCCAAGGAGTTTCGATGCCGGATCACGTGTAACACCGGTTGGGTTTTCCCCTATATTTCTGATCCAGGTGTCGGTACCTGATTCTGATGATGTAGCAAAGTTTGCAAATTTTGCTGCAAATTGTCCTGCACCGTAGAATGCGTTGTTTGGCTGATAATAGGTGCCACTGAAAATAAGTTCGAGGCCACTACTTCCACCTGTCATAAGTTTTACGCCGGCATCAGTACCTCTTAAACCTGTAGCATTGGGATCGTTGACCGATGGATCGACGAAGTTTTCGAGTTCGTACCATT
>CAYLZH010000088.1:0-8425 GCA_964388245.1 uncultured Bacteroidales bacterium | reverse complement strand
CATTGGGATCATTGATTGTTGCATCGACATAGTTTTCGAGTTCGTACCATTCGGTATCGGTAGGGACATGCCACCCGTCGGGACAAAGTCCTTGTACGCCTTCTGTTGTTGAATATTGCATGAGCTCGTCCCATGAATAAAGTGCGCCCATTGTTGCACAATTGGCAATGTCGTCTCCGTAACAGTATTTTTCTGGGGTACCATTGTCGCTCTGGCCATTGTTTGCAACGCCAAAAGTTCCGTAGTTCAAATTCTCTGTCATCCAGCAACGGCTGTTTATTTCGATTGTTCCGTAGGTTGTACTATCACGTGTATCAAGCAAATCGGTTCCACAAATAAACCCTGAAGTAAAAGAAATAATTACCGTATCGCTACTTGTACTACAGGAATGCTCGATAGTCCAGATCAATTGATAATTAATTCCAACTGATCCTGTGAAACTAGATTGTGGATTTAGTGAATCAGCAATCATCCCGCCGGTGCCACTCCATATTGACCAGAATCCATCGCCAATTGAATCGTTGTTTGCTGCAAGAGTAGCCGGGCTTACAACATTGAATTGGTCAGGTCCTGCATCTGCAATAGTTGGAACAATTGGTACATGATAGCAACTATCGTTTAATGAATCATAAAAATCTTCGGTACATGGAAAACCATCGTCACAATTAAAGAATTCGATAATCACTGTATCGGAACTTGTAAAACATGTATTATCAATAATCCAGGCTAATTCATAAATCGTGCTGTCGTTTCCGTTGAATTCTGAATTAGGATCATGTACATCGGTAAATGAAGGATTTGTACCCGATATCACATACCAGCTTCCTGTTTCCGAAGTGTCTGGTAGATTAGCTTCAAGTGTTGTCGTGTTGCCAAAAACATGCTGATCGGGCCCTGCATTTGACTGGGTTGGAAGCACCTCGATATAATCACAATCATTATTAACTGAATCGTATACACCTACATAGCATGGATTTGTTGTAATGCAATTAAAGAAGATAACTTTAATTGTATCGCTACTCGAAGAACAGGAATGATTTATGGTCCAGAGCAATAGATATGTGCTTTCTTCATTTCCGGTAAATAATGCCTGGTGATCGGTTGAATCGCTGAATGTTCCACCTCCACCTGATAAAATTGACCATGTGCCGTTACCTACTACAGCCTGATTGGCATCGAGAGTTACTGAGTTTCCATAAATATTGAGACTGTCGCTGGCACTTGCGACTGCAACGGTCGGAACAATAACTGTGGAATCACAACTATTGCTGATTGAATCATAAAACAAACTGTAACATGGATTTGCACTGATACAATTAAAAAAGTCTACAAATACAGTATCGGATGTTGTTGAACATGGATGATCAATTGTCCAGAGTAATTCATAAACTGTATTTCCATTGCCAATAAATTCAGTCTGATGGTTATTGGCATCGACAAATGATCCTCCGAGGCCTCCGGATATTATAGTCCAGGTTCCATCTCCAATAATTGCTTCATTAGCATTGAGCGTGGTCGAATTTCCATAAACACTTTGGTCTGCTCCTGCATTTGCTATGGTAGGAACTATCAGTGTTGAATCACAACTGTTGGATACTGAATCGTAGAAGTGTTCATAGCATGTGTTGGTTCCTGTACAACTAAAAAATTTAATCGAAACAGCATCGCTGCTTGAAGAACAGTCATGGTCGATCGTCCATAATAATTCGTAGACTGTGTCATCAATGCCGGTAAAGGTGGCCTGATTATCGGTTGAATCGCTAAAAGAGCCTCCAACACCTGATTGAACAGTCCAAAATCCATTACCTACTGAATCCTCATTTGCATTGAGTGTTGCAGTTGTACCATATACTAACTGATTTTCACCTGCATCGGCAATAGTTGGATATATTGTGTCGTGGTAGCAGGTACCGTTCAGAAAGTAATCTTCGGTACAAGGTTCTAAATCGTTGCAATCAGTAAAGGTTATATTGACAGTATCGGAACTCGATTCACATGCTGTTGTAATTGTCCAGACGAGAATATAGGTAGTATTTAATTGCCCCGAAAAGGTTGAAGAAGGATTGTATATTTCGTTAGGAGGATTATTATACCCCGATATCTCGTTCCAAACACTTTGCTGACCTGTTGCCGGATTTCCCTGTAAAATAGTAGAGGTACCATAAACCAACTGGTCAGGGCCGGCATTTGAAGGAATGGGTTGAGGTTCACAGCCGGACGATCCGCAAAGTTCCACCCAATCGGTACCATTATAGAAATTCAGGCAATTACTTGAAGTGTTAAATACCACTGTTCCGGGAGGCGCTGAAAGTGCATCAATTTCAGTCTGGGTATAACTTTGGATGCCCTGTTCTTCCATAGTGGTTCCACTAGTTTCGGCATATAGGGCGTACGGAACTGATAACAGTTGACTCGTTCCCATATGGGTAAAATTGGTTCCGTTGTTTTCATCCATTCCAACCCAAAGGAAATAAGGCCCGTCGGACCAGTCGATGGCTGTAAAACTTCCTGTTGTATCCAAATCGCCAATGTTAAGGTCGATCAAACCAAAAGGATTGGTCGTAGGAGAATGGATTTCGGTATAAACAACCAATCCGTTAATGCTTCCCTGATGTATTTTAATCTTTATGCTCACATCCTGGTTTACAATCAGTTCACCTGTACCATCGCGTGCAATAGCTTGGTACTTAAACGCCTGGGGCGATTGGGCGTATAGCATCCCAACGCTTAAAATAAAAGTAACTAAGAGCGTAAATTTTTTCATGAGTAATATAATTTGATTATTGATTTCTTTTCTAATTTCCTGTTTTTATGTAAGTTGAAATATTATTTTTCACTTTTCCGATACAATAATCAGTATACAATTTTGCACCTGTAGTAGTAAAATGAGTACCATCGATATATAAGCTGTCGGCCCATGTTCGTTCCATGCTATTAATAAATGGATGGTCATACTTATTTAATATGCTGGCAACCTGAAATGCATGCTTGTTCAAACTATCAGTATCAACAATATCAAGGAGGCCTTCTCTGAACGGGCTTTGGAGAAAGATGAATTTAATGTTGTTTCTTCTTGTGAAATTCGAGATACTATCAAGATAGGCGTAATTTATCCTGTCGAGCTTATCGTCGGCCCAGGTATCAGTCCACTTGACATTGTCAAATTCATCGAGGTTATCGGCATAGCAAACGGCACCATATTCATCGTACACCAGCGAATCGTATATCTTATCCGATGATTTAATTTTTTTATAGTAATCCGAATTTGACAGGTAATATCTTATTTCGGGATATTTCAGATAAAATATCTGAGGGAATCTGCATGAAAGGATTTTGCTTATTTCGTCGATTTCGAAAAATACCTGCTTCATACAAAAATCGACAATATTGCTCGAAATGATAACTGTTTTCGGCATCTTGTTTTCGGCATATTTCTTTAACAAAACATAACTGTCTTCGATGCTTAGCCCCCAGGCTGCCATGTTTAAATAGCTGTTTGAGCCCAGCATTTTAATGATGGTTGAAGAATGCAGGTTACACAAAGTCATTGATGAGCCAATGGCAATATGGTCAGCAGTTTTATTGTTTGCAAAAACCATTTTATCGTTGAAACTGATGTTATTGGCAATCCGGGGGGGTGGAATAAAACTGATATCAATTCCGGATATTTTTATGTAGCCCAAAATTCCTGTCAGTAGAGTTCCTGCCGAAAACAATATAAAAAATAAGATATGTCTGATGAAACTATTCATAAAACATTAAAATTGAAAATAGATGAATTCCTGTCTGCCGCCTCCCCAAATCACTATCGATACAATAATTACCTGATATACTACCCATCGTAAATACCTGGGAATTGTTATTTCTTCAAATTGAAGCGCATGTTGTTTGTTTCGCTGTAACCATTCAACTACAACCAGTAAGCCGATCATTAAAATCTCCTTTACAAATAAATGATTGGTATAGGTAAAAACTGATGATGAAAATATTTCAGAAATGATCTGTGAAGCATGCAATACATCGGTAGCCCTGAAGAATATCCAGGCAATCAGGGTTAAAAAGAATGTAAATAAAACTGATAACAATTCACCGAAACCCGGGAACAGTTTATTGCCTGCTACAGTATCAGTGTGTCTGCGGTTCCGTTTTGCCAGTAACAGGGGCAGAAAATAACATGCATTAAGGAATCCCCAAATAATGAAAGTCCAGTTGGCCCCATGCCAAAAGCCACTTACAACAAAAATGATGAAAGTATTTCTGACCTTCATCCAGTTGCCGCCACGGCTACCCCCAAGCGGAATATAAACATAATTACGAAACCACGACGACAGTGAGATATGCCACCTGCGCCAAAATTCGGCAATATCGCGCGAAAAATACGGGAAGGCAAAATTGCGCATCAGGTTTATGCCAAATAATCGGGCAGTCCCAATGGCTATGTCGGAATATCCCGAAAAATCACCATAAATCTGAAAAGCGAAAAAAACAGCTCCCAAAAGCAGAGTTGATCCGGGGTAGGTTTCTGAATTTGCAAATATGTCATTCACCAGGGTTGCGCAATTATCGGCTATAACTATTTTTTTGAATAATCCCCAAAGTATCTGGCGCATGCCATCGCGGGCTTTATTATAGTCGAAAACTCTTTTCTTTGTGAACTGAGGAAGGAGATTTGTTGCCCTTTCGATTGGCCCTGCAACCAACTGTGGAAAAAAGCTTACAAATGCAAAGAAAGCCACAATGTCTGTGGTTGGTGCAAGTTTCTTTTTGTAAATATCGATGGTATAACTCAGTGTTTGAAAAGTATAAAAGCTGATACCAACCGGGAGGATTACATTTAATCTACTTACTTCGATAGGCATTCCAAGCAGGGTAAAAGCATCGGCAAAACTTTCGGCAAAAAAGTTGAAATACTTGAATACACCCAAAAAACCGATATTAACAAAAATACTTATCAGTAATAAAACTTTACGCTTAGTTTTAGCTTGTTGCTTTGCCATTTGAAGCCCTACAACAAAATCAACAATCGAACTAAACATTATAAGCGAAAGGAAACGCCAATCCCACCATCCGTAAAAAAGATAGCTTGCAACCAATACCAGTGCATTTTGAAACCTCAGGTTGTTTTTTGTCACAAACCAGTACAGCACAAAGACAATGGGCAGAAATATTGCAAATTCAATCGAATTAAACAGCATATTGACTTATCCTGATTTTTTTATTTCAATATTGACAAATATTGTGTCAGGGATTGATTCGTTGTCGACACCTTATATATATAGGTGCCGGGAACCAGTCCCGGATTGATATAATTAAATTCATGTGTTCCCTTTTCGAATTGTCGCTCTAATACAAGATCGACCGGTTCGCCAAGCAAGCTGTAGATTTCGATTTTTACCACTGATTGCTCAGGGATAAAAAATTCGAATCGGGTATTATTCGTCAATGGGTTTGGGTAGTTTTTACAGATTATTGATTGTTTGGTAGTTATAAACCTTGAGGTATGGGTAACTTTTCCGGCTATGCAGATCTCGTTTGCTGTGTATTGCCCATCACCTTCGATCCATTCTTCAACCACAAGTATTTCTTCTGAATTTGTTTCCTGATGCCAGACAACAATGTAAAATTCTTCGTTGTCCAGTACACCGTCAGTGTGATATGTATAGCTATCGTCGCCCCATACCGGTATTGTGAGCATATTGCTTTGGAACACCGCGCTTCCGGCAAGGATACCTGAATTGGAATAAACTGCAATTTCGTCGCCCGGCCGGGGTGGTATATCCCAGGCATTCCAGGGAATTCCTAATGTGAGGTTCGTTTCGGAATTGGATACAAGTGGGAAATGAGTACATTGCTGAAAATCTATTATACTTTTTGAATAGTTCACATTGTTGGGCGGATAATAAAATATTGTATCAGTGCTTGAATTTAGTTGGTATCCCTGCCCAGGCTCCAGGTTACCAATAAGATTAAGATTGAACTCAGGCCAATATACCATTCCACTAGCGTTTTTCAGTATTATAATAATGTGCTCTATCTCGCTTAAGACAGAATCGGGAGGTGCTGGATTTTTCCTCAAATAACCAATTATGCTCCAGGATAACTCTATTGGTACAGGTGTTTCTTCAGGGATAACTTCGGTACCAATAACTGTTAATATGTGTGCTACCTCCATCCTAATCTGATACCCTTTTCCGATAATTAGATCACCAATAAGATTAAGCCCATATATAGGCCAATAAACATATCCATCTCCATCTTTCATTATGGAGATATCAGCAGATAATTCTGACATTACAGATGGTACAAAAGGATCTTCAGGGATGATATAAGTTGAAAATAATGACCATCCAAGAGGTAATTCAATAAGTTGGGTATCGGCAAGGTTGTTTTCCCAGGGTTGTTGAAAACCCTGAGTAAGGAAATTTGTGGTATCCGAAAAGGTTTTTACCATAATCTCACCAACAGTCCAGCTTAGTGATTTGGTGGAGTCGGCTGTAAAATCTCCCGCACTTCCAATAACCTGCATGGTAAAACTTGGCGATTGTGACTGTCCATTGACATTGGTCAGTAAACAAAGGAACAAAGGAATGAAAACCAGAGTTTTCAACACATACAACTGTTTTTTACGAATGTACATTATTTCAGATTTTATTGCAGTATATAATTTATACCAAATTGGGTTCAGTTTTTTTGATAAAAATCTATTTTTCATTGATTAAAAATAAAATATCTACTCGATCACATTGTTAGAATTAACACTTTAACCACAAAATTTTAACAGTAGTCTCGATTAAAACTTTCATTACACTTTCGCAAAATATTGATAATTTCGTCCAACTGCAAGGCAATGCCGTATAAGCAAAAACACTATTTTTTGATTTTCTATGCATCATAAAAAAAATCGACTTCTTTTAAGCTAAACTTCATTGTGTGCGAAAACAATTAGTTTTGCAAGAAAAAAATCAATTGCTTTAAATTACTGATTTATTACGGGATTCGGCTATTTAGGTTATAGAAAAAGAAATATAATTAAAAGTTTTTGGATTAAACAATTAATTGTATTTTTGCGATCCACAAAAAATGAAAATTTTAAGTGGCGTATTATTAATTAAAAATGTAGAAAACAGGTGGATGCGATAAGCTATAAAACAATATCGGCAAACAGTGCCACAGTAAAAAAGGAGTGGGTTGTTGTTGATGCAGAAAACGAAATTTTAGGCCGCTTGTCATCGAAAGTTGCAAAACTCATTCGGGGCAAACATAAAACCAATTTCACACCTCATGTCGATTGTGGCGATAATGTAATTGTGGTAAATGTAGATAAAATCAGGTTAACCGGAAGTAAATGGGCTGATAGGGAACATGTTAGCCATTCAGGTTATCCGGGAGGCCAGAAAATTCAAAGTCCTGAAGATATATTTAGAAAAGATCCTACCCGATTGGTACATCATGCCGTGCGTGGAATGTTACCAAAAAATCGATTAGGACGAGCCATCCTCAATAACCTGTATATTTATGTTGGGCCTGATCATCCACACGATGCCCAAAAGCCAAAAAAAGTTGAATTAAATTCTATTAAATAATCCTATGGAAGTTGTTAATGCAATCGGAAGAAGAAAATCCGCAATAGCCCGGATATACTTAAGTGAAGGTAAGGGTACTATCCTGGTTAATAAAAAAGATTACAAAGAATATTTTCCAGTCGGAACACTTCAGTATGTGGTAAAGCAACCTTTGGAATTGTTGCAGGTTGCCGGCAATTATGATATTAAAGTCAATCTTCACGGTGGGGGGATCAGTGGACAGGCTGAAGCCTTACGTTTAGCAATTTCAAGAGCACTGATAAAAATCAATGCCGAGGATAAATCTGCTCTGCGTACTGCAGGATTCATAACCCGCGATCCACGAGAGGTTGAAAGAAAGAAGCCTGGACAGAAGAAAGCCCGTAAGAAATTCCAGTTTAGTAAGCGATAAAAATTTTAGTGAGTTTAGTATCTAAATCAGCAAGATCCTGCATTAATTTTAAAGTGGGCTACCTGTTGATTGCTAAATCAGAATGTAAACTTAAATATAACTTAAATGTCGAAAACAAATTTTAATGATTTATTAGAGGCAGGAGTTCATTTTGGACACCTGAAAAGAAAATGGAATCCTAATATGGCTCCCTATATTTTTATGGAGAAAAACGGGATCCATATTATTGATTTGCACAAAACCATAGCCAAACTCGATGAAGCTGCAGCAGCCCTTAAGCAAATTGCCAAGTCGGGAAGGAAAATTTTATTTGTTGCCACAAAAAAACAGGCAAAAGAAATTGTATCAGAAAAGGTTAAAAGTATTGGAATGCCCTATGTTACCGAACGTTGGTCGGGAGGTATGTTAACGAACTTTCCAACTATCAGGAAAGCGGTAAAGAAAATGGGAA
>CAYLZH010000087.1:0-16719 GCA_964388245.1 uncultured Bacteroidales bacterium | reverse complement strand
TGCTCAACAGTTTCAGGGACCTTATCGACCAGACGGACGTTAATGCAACCGACGTTTATAATAGTTTTAAAATGAATGTGTATTCCGATGAGGTTTTTGTTTTTACTCCTAAAGGAGACCTGAAAAAACTTCCTGCCGGTGCCACCGTTCTCGATTTTGCTTTCGATATTCATTCAGATGTTGGTGCAAAATGTGTGAGTGCAAAAATTAACCATCGGGTTGTTCCGCTAAAATATATTTTAAAAAATGGCGATCAGATTGAAATTATAACATCAAACAATCAGAAACCAAAATCAGACTGGTTGAATATGGTTGTTACCTCAAAGGCAAAAGCAAAAATCAGGAAAGAAATTGATGAAGAAAAATTCAGGATTGCCGAAGATGGGAAGGAAATTATAAAACGTAAGTTCAAAAACTGGAAGATTGCATACAATGATGTAAGTATCAGAAAAGTACTGAAACACTATAAACTAAAAACTGCACTGGAATTATATTTTCAGGTGGCCCAGGAAAAGATTGATACACTTCAAATAAAATCGATTTTACTTAACGGTAACAAGAATGGAACAAATGGTAAACATGAGTCTCGTGAAATTAAATCAGAGACAGTTAGTCCTGAACAAACGTCGGGTTTTGTTATCTCCAATAAAAATCTCGATGGTGTAAATTACAAACTGGCAAAATGTTGCAATCCTACTCTTGGCGACAGTGTTATCGGATTTGTTACCATTGGGCAGGGAATATCTATTCACAAGAAAAACTGCACTAATGCCTTAGCAATGTCTGAGAATATTGGCTATCGGGAGGTTGAGCTTGAGTGGGAAAACAAAAACAAATACCTGAAGTCGAAGATTCGAATAAGCGGACGCGACAGGCTTGGTTTGATAAATGATATTTCGCAAATTTCAGATTCCGAAAACCAAATTCAAATACAGTCGATAAACATTGACACTAAAGACAATGGCGATTTTGATGGCTTAATTAAGGCTACTGTTCATGAAAGCCGATATCTCGATATTCTTCAAAAACGACTACTTAGGATTCCCGGTATCTTAAAAGCCAAACCCGAGAATACATAAAAAATGGAATGGTACCAGGCAGCGGGTTTGATTATTGCCGGAATATTTGCCGGATTCATTAATACCCTTGCAGGTAGTGGATCATTAATTACGCTTCCGCTTCTGATATTTCTTGGATTGCCGGCAAATGTTGCTAACGGAACCAACCGTATAGCGATTCTTTTGCAGAATATTGTTGCAGTTTCAAGTTTCAAGCAGCAAAAATTACTCGACCTGAAATCAGACAGTTGGCTTGCTGTACCAGCTATTGCTGGGGCACTTGTGGGTTCGTTCCTTGCCGTGGATATTGACGAAAAAACAATGGAATATACAATTGGTGGATTGTTGGTGTTTATGTTTTTTATTGTGCTTTATAAGCCTGATAAATGGATTAAAGGACAAGCTGGTGAGGTTAAAGGATTATCATTGGGCTGGAAAATTGTAATCTTCTTCCTCGTAGGAATTTATGGTGGATTTATACAAGCCGGAGTGGGTTTCTTTCTTTTGGCAGGCTTGGTCCTCGGTGCAGGATTCGATCTTGTAAAAGCAAATGCAGTTAAGGTATTAATTGTTCTTTGCTTTACCTTATTTGCCCTTGCCGTTTTTATCTGGAATAGCCAGGTAAACTTTATCTGGGGTTTTATTCTTGCTATTGGTAATATGCTTGGAGCTTACATTGCATCGAGATTCGCTGTTAGCTGGGGGGCGAAATTTGTTAGGTATTTATTACTCGTAACTCTAATTATTGCAGGTTTACACCTCTTTGGAGTTTTTACTTATTTGCTTCAATTTGTTTAGAGGAAGTATTATATTTATCATGAATTTAATTCCGAACAAATGAATAAGTATTCACTAACCTTTTTAACAATAACAATTTCCTTATTCATAGTATCATGCAACCTGAATTCAAACAGTAAAGATGGATCGAAACAAGATCGGGAAAATGAAAAACTATTTTATGATAAGGAAGGAAAACTTAAAGCAAAGGCCCGTTATGATGATGCCGGTAAAAAACACGGCAAGTGTTATAATTACTATAAAAATGGAAAGGTTAATGCCATGATTGAATACAAACATGGAAAAAAGCATGGGAAAGGAATCTGGTATTACGAAAACGGAAAGCCTTATGAAATAACGAAATGGGAAAATGGCAATAAGGATAGCATAAGGGTTCGATACTATGAAACAGGAAAGATAATGGCAAAAATCCCCTATAAGAATGGCAAGCGAATCCCTGGTTTAATAGAATATACCGAACAGGGTAAACAAAAAACCCGGCCTGAAATAAAAATTTCCGAACGAAACAAATCGCTTTTGAACAATACCTATGAACTAATTTTTCAATTGTCAAATGAATCATGGAAGGTCGATTTTTTTATTTTTCAGAAGGATAATAAATACTATGGTAAACAAAAGCTATCTTCGAACAAAGGTATTGCAACTTATGAGCTGCCTATCCATCCCGATTTGGGTTTAATGCAGAAAGTTGTTGTTGGGGCAGAGCATAAAACTCGGCTTGGTAATTTAATGATCCTGAAGGATAGCATTAATATTGCTGTAGATCCAATTTAATAGCCACTTAATTGCTCGAGGCCAATCTTTAACTTCAAATTACCGGGAATAATTGTTAAACCTCGTTGAAAATACGCACGGGCTTTTTTGTAATCACCTCTTTTAAAATAATACTTTGCTGCCATACTATACACATTTGCAATATTTTCTTCAATTTTTATTTTGTTTATTAATGTATCTATAGCACATTGCTCAAACTCTTCCTGGTATTTAAAAGCCAGATCGTACTTTTTATAATGAAAATTAGTTTCTGAACAGAATAATAAACATGTGGATCTTAATAATTGTATTTTAGGAATGTCGAGCAAAGATGGAACGGTATCAATGGCACTATCTAAAGATTTTAACGATTCTTCCGGATCGTCGTTGACAATGATTTGGTATAAATTAGAATAAACAACCTGCAGCGTATTTAAATTATTTGGTTTAAGCTTGAATGCATTTATAAAATAAGGATTTGCAGCTTTGTAGTTCATGCTATTATGAAGATGACGTCCTCGTTCATAATTATAAATAAATGCAATTTCTTTTCTCCAGGCCGTGTCCGTTATATTCTCCATATAAGTGTTAAAAACCTTATCGTATGTAAAGGGTTTATTTCTTTCTGACAGAAATTCGTTGGTAAGGCTAATAAAAAAATCTCCAATAAGGTCATTCCCGAAATATTGTTTTTGCAACTCCCAATAGGCAATATGGTAAGGTGCATCATCGATTGATGTAAAGTCATAGTTCAACAATATATGCTCGCCTATAAAGGTTATATAGAGTAATATATGTGGCGTTCGATAAAACATTAACGCTTTTTGATATGAATCAAAAGCCCGGTATTTATCATCTTTTAACTCATAGTTTACTCCAAGGTTCGAATACTGAGCCCCGATAAGATCAATAATCCCACCCTTTGTTTGGTTTAGGTAGTGCTGTTGGAATAAGCTATCAACAGGTATTTTATTGTATTCGTCCAGCGTAATTAATTTCATTTCAATAAGATAATCTACAAATTGTTGCTTGTCTTTTGATGAGTATGAAAAAGTTCCGCGGATTGGATTGGTCGTTTCCACAATAATATGCGATGAGTTTGGATAGGCAATCAGAAAAACATGATCGATGGTAAATCTTGCCTGATAGGGGATTTTAAATCGATCGAATAATAGTGCATAAATTATCGAGGCTGTAAGGCAGTTATATTTACCATCGATAAAGATATCGTAGAAATTTACAAGTGGTTCATATTTCAGTAGCAATTCCTCATGTACAGTAGTAAAAATGTGTTTTATCCGTTTCTTGTCTGATTTCTCAAATTTTGAGTTGGACCGGATTTTTTCAGCCATCGATGCTATTTCCTTCTGAATCTGTAAAAAATCCTGTTGTGTAGTTCTTTTATCTGCAGCCAGCACCAATTTTAGAATATTGGTATCAGATGCTGAATTGAAATAGCTGTAAAAAATGTCCTTCTCGAAATCCGAATGATAGTTTAATTTATCAATAATTCTTTTGATTGAATCGTTTGGGGGGCAATCCTGGGCATTAACAAAATAACCATTCAGAATTAATATAACTGATGTTAATAGTGTATATTTTAGCATAGGTGAATTGATTATTATTACTCTCAAAAGTATAAAATATTCAGGTGTTCCACATGAATATTGCTTCATTGGCCTGATGAAAAATTGGATATGTCATTTTTTTTTCGTATCTTTCTAAGATTAACAATTGAAACCAACATATAAATTAATAGGAGAAATATAATATGAACTGGAAAATTTATACTGAAGTTTGGGAAAACGAAAGACACAACAAAGCCTTACATCTGTTATTCGAGGCGATTTGTTTCGAATTTGATGAGTTAATCCCATCCGGACCTGTTACAGGATTTAAGCCTTTAAAGATATTTAACGATTCAATTGCAGGACCGACAATATATTGGCCTCTAAACGATAAGTTCTACAAAATTGGATTAAACATAAAGGAAGCTGATTATGCAAAAGCAAGCTTTCAGTTTGCTCATCAGCTGTGTCATATTTATGTCGATCCGAGGGTAAATAACTGGTTTATCGAATCGGTATGTAATTTAACCGGGTACTACTTCCTGGAACGATTCGCAAATAATCCTGATTTTGATTATCTGGTTAGCCGGTTCCCCGATGATTCTTTATCGTTCGAGGATTTCTACAGTAAAAAGATACGCATGAATTTTTCGGATATCGACCTGGTACAACATCAGCATTCAAGTAACTGGATAAAGCGGGAAGTAAAAAAGTTACAGCAATCAAGGGACTGGTCGAATATTACCCTAAATAATATGATTGCATTCGAGCTGCTACCTTATTTCAGAGATAACAGGGATAACTGGCAATTGTTACAAATTTTTGGCAAATCATCATCTCCGTCTCCGCCAGATGATGCTTCAAATCTCTCGTCAAGCAGTATGTCGTTTCCTGATTTCGAAAAATTTTTCACCTTAGTACCGGATAATCTTAAGCCGGCAGCTAATGATATGGTTGGTAGGATTTTGGACAATTAAGCACTATCAGCTTTTACCTTTCGTGTCATACTTATAACAATCAGGATAATTCCAACCACAACAAAAGGGATGCTTAACCATTGACCCATGTTAAATGTCATGTTGGCTTCAAAAGGTTCCTGGTTCTCTTTAATGAATTCGACAAGAAATCTTCCGGCAAATAGCAAAGCTAAAAATGTCCCTAATAATAGACCGGGTTTTTGTCTTGCCCCGGTTTTCCAGAACATAAACAGAAGTACCACAAAAATAATGATACAAATCAAAGCTTCATAAATTTGCGTTGGATGTCGGGCCAGTGCATCTTCGCCATACTTAAATACTACCCCCCACGAAACATCGGTTGGAATTCCGTAAATTTCATGATTGAAGAAGTTTCCCAGACGGATAAATGCGCCACCCAGTGCAGTTGGAATTACTACCCTGTCAAGTACCCACAGTATCGATTTCTTTGTTACTTTTTTCGAAAATAACCATAAGGCAATAATTATCCCAATGGCACCACCATGACTGGCCAGGCCGCCTTTCCATATCATAGGAATTTCAACCAGGTTTTCGGAGTAATACGACCAGTTATAAAAAAAGACATGTCCCAGTCGGGCTCCAATCACCGCACCTGCAAAAACATAGATAAATACCGAATCAACCCATTCTCGTTTTACACCATCAGATTGAAATATTTTTGTGATTATGTAAATTCCGAGAGCGAAGGCCATGACCCAGCAAAGGCCATACCATCGAACTGTTAAGGGGCCTAACGAGAAAAGATCGGGCCCTGCATTCCAGTTAATTGAAGCAATTGTATTTATAAAATGCATAATGATTGATTATTATTGAATGTGCAAAGATAGCATTTGATGCTTGTTTTTGGAGTTTTCTTATCAGTACAATATTTCGACCTTAGTTCATAGATTTGTTTTGTCTAAAAATTCGATTCGAAATCCTGCAGATCAAAATCTTTGTTAATGCTGTAAAGTGTTTGTTTTTCGGTTATTACAATTTCAATAATCTGCAAAACAATTAAATTTGCCAGGATATTTTGTGCAATTTGGTGTGGAAGATTGGTAATCCTGCAAAATTTCGACAAACTTATTGTTTTATGCAGGTTTAGATACTCAAGTAAAGCTTTCTCTTTTTTTGAATATTTGATTAAAACACCTGACGGATTTTTTTGTTTTTCCCATACTTTTAATAATACCTGGTTGGCAACAAGGTTCTGATCATCAACACGGATATATGGTAGCCATTTATTTGAATCGTCTAATGCAAGAAATGGCCTTCTGGAATTATCCTGGGGGATTTGAATTTCCAGAACATGCTTTCCGTCTACCATCCATTGCCTTGATGAAAAAAATACTTCGGGTTTGCAATATAATTGAGCGGCTGCCTCGATCATGTAAAATTCTTCTTCAGATCGCACACCAGAAATGGTTCCATTGTCCTTGACACCAACAAGAAGCCTTCCTCCATCGGTATTCGAAAATGCCGAAAGGCTTTTGGCAATCTTCTTTGAATCAGAAATTTCGAATTTAAAATCCTGGGTTTGGTGTTCGCCTTGTGATATCAGATTTTTAATTACCTGGCTCATTAATTCTTATTTCGGGTATTGAAATCTATTGATGCAAAAATACAAAGAAAGCAGCTAATGCCTTAGGGATCTTTGCTGAAAAGGATCAGTTTAACTTGTCAAAAATTCCCAATCCAAATAAAGCAAAGTCATATTTTACCGGATCTTGTGGATCGAACTGTCTGAGCTTTTGAGTAACTTCGAGAACAGCCTTCCAATCATTCTGCCTCCTTGATAATAGTTTTAGTTTCCGACTGATATTTCCGGTATGTACATCGAGAGGTAAAAAAAGATTGGCCATTTCAATGTTTTTCCACAATCCAAAATGTACTCCGCGTCCATCGTTCCGTACCATCCACATCAGAAACATGTTTAGGCGTTTCGCTGCAGAGTTGTTGAGTATGTTTGCCAGATGTTTTTCAGATCTTTGCTCATGATCAATTTCAAGAAAAACCTTTCTGAATTCAATCAAGGCATCTTCAGTCAGCCTGTTTTTTGAATATGACAAAGTAAAAATGCTTTCGAGGCCACCGTGATTTTTATAAATATTCTGAAGCGAGCGGATGAAGAATTTACAGTCGGTGCCATTGAATGTACGATGAACGAATTTGGTAAACACCTCAAGATCAGTTGAACTTGCATTTCGAATAAAGTCATAGGGTTTATTATCCATAAAAGACATCATTCGAAAGGCATTTTTAATGATCGATTTGCGTTGACCCCAGGCAATTGAAGCAGTCAAAAATGCTGCAATTTCGATATCTTCACCAGATGAAAAGGAGTGTGGCACCTGGATAGGATCAGTATTTATGAAATCAGGACAATTGTATTGACCATATTTTTCATCAAGCAATTCTTTAATTTCCTGGTCTGACATATTTATTCGGTCCTGGCAATAATATTTCTATTAGAACACAACAAAAGAGCCACCTTAATTGGCAGCTCCTTTTTGTATTCTTTTTACTTTGGTCGACTATTTCCTGATATATCAGGAAACCCGATCGCTGTTATTTCTTCGGAATATTGTTTAAAGTTTCAAGAAGAAAATCGTAAAATTTCCTGACAGTTTCAATGTTTACCTTTTCATCGGGTGAGTGTGGGAACCGGATGGTTGGCCCAAACGAGATCATATCCCAGTGTGGGTAAACACCCCCAAGCAATCCACATTCAAGTCCGGCATGGATACCTTTAATTTCCGGTATTTTCCCATATTTATTATTGTAGACTTCCTGCATGGTTTTAAGGATAGGTGAATCCATATTCGGCTTCCATCCCGGGTAGTCACCATCAAATCCAACTTCTGCTCCTGCAAGATTAAACATCGACTCTATACGACTGGCAAGTTCAACCTTCGAAGAATCAACTGAACTCCGGATTAAACAGGCAATTTTAACTTTATTGTTTTCTGATTTCACAATAGCCAGATTGGTTGATGTTTCAACCAGTCCTTCCATGGAGTTGCTCATGCGGATAACTCCGTTTGGACAGGCATGAATGGCATCGGTAAGCCTTGATTGGTATTCTTCGTTCATTACGCCGGCCGGCATGTCGCAACCGGCGGTTTTGATAAGCATATCGGGTTCGGTGGCACTCAGTTCGGCTTTTACAGTTGCTTCAAATTCTAAAATTGTTTTACCTAATGCGTTCAGGTTGTTTTCAGGAACAACAATGGTAGCAAAGGCTTCTCTAGGAATAGCATTCCGGAGGCTGCCTCCATCAACATCAGCCAGGCGTACACCGTGCTCTTTGGCTGCCGTTTTTAATAATCGGAAAAGTATTTTGTTCGCATTGCCACGACCTAATGGGATATCTAAACCAGAGTGACCGCCTTTTAATCCGGTTACACTTAATTTAAGGGCCTTCATGTTTTTCGCTATGGCAGCATTTTTAAATGAGAAAGAGATATTTGCGTCAATTCCTCCGGCACATCCAACATATAATTCTCCTTCATCTTCCGAGTCCATATTAATTAATATGTCGCCGTTAAGTACGCCAGATTTCAGGCCGAAAGCGCCGGTCATACCGGTTTCTTCATCAGCAGTGAATAGTGCCTCAACCGGACCGTGTGGTATATCGGTGGCTTCAAGGACTGCCATTGCTGCTGCTACTCCCATCCCATTATCGGCACCAAGTGTTGTTCCATTGGCTGTTACCCATTCACCATCGACGAGGGCTTCGATAGGATCATTTTCGAAATCATGAACTTTGTCGCTGTTCTTCTGAGGCACCATATCCAGGTGACCCTGTAAGATTACACCTTTCCGGTCTTCCATTCCTGGTGTTGCAGCTTTTTTGATAATTACATTTCCAACTTCATCCTTAATGGTTTCAAGACCAAGTTTATTTCCAAAGTCTACCATAAAATCCTGGATTTGTTCTTCATGCTTCGATGGTCTGGGAATTCTTGTCAGACTGTAGAAATGATTCCAGATTGCTTTGGGTTCGAGGTTTAAGATTTCGTTACTCATATTTTTAAAAATTAATGTTTATAAATTTTGGCCGATAAAAGTACGGCAAATTTCCAGAAATAAAAACGGGATACGATCGAATGATATTCAAAAGATTGACAAAATCAGAATTGGGTTAATACCCACATTTTATGCATGAAATTTGTAATTTTGTAGAAATTTCAGGACATCAGAAGAAAATATAAAATATTGATTATTGTTTTGTTGGTTATCGTTCTGATACCATCATTGATCTCGATTGCAATCCAAACAAGTTATATCCAGACCAGGATTAGTTCATATCTTGTAAATCAGCTATCGGAAAGCCTGGGAACCGACGTCAGGATTGGTAAAGTGGATATTGCATTTTTCAACAAAGTGGTCCTTGAAAAATTGTACATCGAAGACCATAGGCGCGATACGCTTATCTATATCGATGAATTGAAAGCCGGAATTACCAGATTCAGCAGGAAGGAGAAAAGAATAATTTTCGGTACTATTTCGATCGATCAGCTTGAATTCTATTTGTATCAGGGAAAGGACACCCTTAATCTTGATGTGTTTATCGATGGTATTGCGACAGGTGATAGTACACAGGAATCCTCGGAATGGCAGATAGATTTTAGTCGTGTGAACGTTGACAACAGTAAGTTCCGATATAAGAAATCTGATTTCACACCTCAAGAATATGGGATGAATTATTCTGATATCGAGGCCAATAATCTAAAGTTTAAATTATCGGATATAGAAATAAAAGATTCATTGATCCTTAATATAACCGGACTTGGATGTGTTGAAAAAAGTGGTCTTAAAATTATCCAAATGGATACACGCTTAAGTTTATCGGGAAAGCATGGAAATTTCGATCGCTTAAGAATTCAATTAGAACATAGCGATTTAAAAGCCGAAATGCTTGCTTTTCGATTCGATTCGATTCAGGTATTGCAAAATTTTACCTCCAGAGTGAGAATTGAAGCCGGATTTTATAACTCCGATCTATCATTTACTGACTTATCATATTTTGCTCCCGAATTAAAAGGAATTGATAAAACAATAAAATTTTCAGGTGAATTTAAAGGACCAATAAGTGATATCCGGGCTAAAGGTCTCAGCCTTAAATATGGGGAAGATACACGGTTACAGGCTAATATGAGTATGATTGGTCTTCCGGATATTAATAATACTTTTTTGTATGCCGATATCAGGGAGTTTTCAACAAGCCGTAATGATATTGAGAGTGTCCAAATTACCGGTAATAATGAGTTGTCATTTGATCTGCCGGATCAGTTCGAAGAAGTTGGAACAATAAAATATAAGGGAAACCTGACTGGTTTTACAAATGATTTTGTTGCTTATGGCACCTTATCGAGCAATTTGGGAATTATATCAACCGATTTGGGATTAAAGCATCATGAAAAACATTACAGTTTTAATGGTGCAGTAAAAACAATCGATTTTAAATTAGGCAGGTTTGCCGGGCCATCATCACTTATTGGAAATATCGATCTGGAAATCAAAGTTAAGGGCACAATAGACAGCCTGAATGTTGTAAGGGCAGAACCAGTTGGGATTATTCAAAAGGTTGAATTTAATAATTACATCTACCGGGACATCAGTATAAATGGTTTTTTAGATGGGAAGAAGTTTAACGGATTTGTGTACATTTCTGATCCAAATATCGAATTAGATTTTAACGGTGGAATCGACTTTTCTGATGATGTTCCAGAGTTCGATTTTAATGCTGTTGTAGCAAATGCAAGGCTGGATAAGTTGAACTTATTCGAGAAGGATAGTCTTCCAAAACTATCGTTTACCATGCAATCGAGATTTGTTGGTGACAATTTTGATAATTTTATTGGAGAGATAAGACTTATAGATGTTGCTTATGCAAATTCTGAAAAATCTATTATTGTCGATGATATTTATTTGACAGCCAATCAGGATGATAGTGTAAATACACTGCAGTTTCAATCGAGTGTTGCAGATGTATTTATAGAAGGGCAGTATTCTTTTTTAAATTTAAAAGAGAGTTTACTTGCTTATTTCTACCATTTCTACCCATCGTTTGATTCAGAAAGAAACTTAGATCACCACGAAGACAGCCTGCTATTCTCAATCCGTGTAAAAGATATTGCCCCGGTATTTGAAATATTCGCACCAGAATATTCTATTGGAGAATCATCACAACTCGATGGTTCATTTAATTCCGGGACTAAATTTTTTGCGATGACCGGCAAACTTTCAGATGTTATTATCAACTCGTTCAAGATTGGTAATATCGATATTAGTACGAAGACCGAAAGCGAATCTCTGATGCTATTTCTGTCTGGTAATTCAGTATTACGAACGGATAAATTATTTCTTCAGAGTATTGATTTTTCATCAAAAATTATGACCGACAGTTTGTTCGCCAATGTAAATTGGTATTTAGACGATTCATTGACCTATGAAGGAAGTTTAAGCACTGCATTAAATCTTGATCCCGGTGATAATAGTGGAAAACCTTTATATAATATTGAATTATACCCATCAGTAATAACGGTTGCAGATTCGATATGGACTCTTTCACGTACTCAGATTAGTATCGATAGTTCTTCCATGGTCGTAAACGATTTTTCAATATGCCGCGAAAATCAGATGTTTAAAATTGCCGGTGCTGCCTCAAAGTCACCACAGGATACCCTCTTTATGCAAATGAATAATATTCCTCTTTCGAATCTAAATATACTTACAGGTGAAAAAGGATTTGTTCTTGACGGTTTTGTGAATGGTAGCGCTGCGCTTTTCGACGTGTATAACAATTTTATATTTTATTCCGATATTGAAGTATCGAATTTTGAGGTAAATCAAAAGAAACTTGGAAATGCCTTTATCAATAGTAAATGGGATAACAATAGCGACCGGCTTCAGATTACCTCTTTCACACAACGCAACAAAATAAGACCGTTTTATATCGATGGTAATTACATGCCTGATAATGGCTTATTAAATTTTAATATTGTTTTCGATCGTTTTTATCTTAGTTTGTTCGAGCCCTATTTGCAGGAAAACATATCTGAATTGGGAGGAATAGTTAGCGATAAACTTCGATTGTCGGGAACAATTGATAAGCCTGTTGTTGAAGGGAGCCTTAAAGTACAAAAGGCCGGGTTTGTCTTAGACTATTTAAATACGCGATACAATTTCTCCGATAGAGTGGAATTTAAAAAGAATCTGATTTCTATTGATAATATAGAAGTTTTTGATACAAAAGGCCAAAAAGCTTTTGTAACGGGAAAACTTCAACATAATTATTTTTCTGAATTTACAATTGATGTTGATATCGATGCACAATCGTTTAATTTGCTAAATACCCGAGAATCTGACAACAGTTTGTATTACGGAAAAGCTTATGGGACAGGAAGTATTGCAATTGACGGAAACTTCGACCTTATCGATATCAACATGAAAATGAAGACCGGAAAGGGAACACGTTTTTTTATTCCTTTAAGCTCAGGATCGGAGATAAGCGAAAGCAGCTTTATCACATTTGTAAATACATCTGAAACAGAATATGATGAGCCTGCAGAGGAATATATTGATTTGTCGGGTGTGTCGTTGAATATGGATCTTGAGGTTACGCCCGATGCCGAGGTGCAATTGATTTTTGCTTCAAAAATGGGTGATATCATAAAGGGTAGGGGAGCATCGAACCTAAAGCTTGAGATTAGTGCAAATGGCGAATTTTTAATATATGGTGATTATTTAATCGAAGAAGGTGAGTATTTATTAACACTTGGAAATCTTCTGTCGAAAAGGTTTCTCGTAAAGCCTGGTGGAGTAATAAGCTGGAATGGTGATCCTTATAATGCTGATATCGATTTGGAAACCTATTATGAAGTGAATGCTGCTTTGCAGGATTTATATTTAGATTCGAGTGAAGTATACCGGAAGAGAGTGCCTGTTGAGTGTCAGATACATATCGGCAACGAATTGATGAATCCTGATATCGAATTTGCCATCGATCTGCCAAAATCAAGTGAAACAGACAGGGCACAGTTAAGAAGTCTTCCTGATAATGAACTGAACAAGCAATTTATCTCATTGCTTTTTATCAATCGTTTTCAACCACTGCCGGGACTTGACTTTGGTAATGTAAGTCAAATGTCGACAGGATATAGTATTTCGGAATCTACCAGTGAGTTATTAAGCAACCAGTTAAGTCACTGGCTTTCGCAAATCAGTAATGATTTTGATATTGGGTTTACTTACAGGCCAGGCGATGAGGTATCGTCGGATGAGGTAGAATTCGCTTTGAAAACACAATTCTTTAATCAACGGTTAACGGTGAATGGAAATGTTGGAATGGGCGGGCAGTACGAAAACACCAATAGCATGGTTGGTGATGTAGAGGCCGATTTAAAATTAAATGAGTCGGGCAAACTCAGGGTTAAAGCTTTCAGGCGTTCAAATACTAATTTTGATTACGAAAAAGGTCCTACAACACAGGGTGTTGGTGTTTTTTATCGCGAAGAATTTGATACCCTGAATGAATTGATCAAAAAATTATTAAAAATTGATCAATCGATTGAGAAGCAATAACACTATGTTTCGCACCACCATTTGAATTATATCAAATCAGGCAATTAAGTTTGCTCTAAATCGACTTGGTAATTTTAGTTTTCTCTTTTAATTTTTCAAGGTATTTTTTCCCAAAATCTTTTCCGATAGCGATACGCATTTCGTTTATTTCAGGCATCGAACTTTTATTAAAAAAGGGTGTCGACATGTAAGTAATACTTATATTGATTCCTGTTGGAATGTGCTCAATCCTTCCGCTATATCCTAATTTAGTTTTCGAAATGTTATATTTGGTAAAATCGCTGTTGCCCACCTTAATTTTCTTTTTTTCGCCATCTTCGATGTATTTGCGCTTGTGTTTTCCACTAATGTAAAAATCGAGCAAAGCTCCACCTGACAAACGGAAATTCCCAAGGTTAAAGTTCAGGTATACCGGTGTAAACAGGCTGCCATAAACTACTTTACTTTTTCCATATCCAAAGAAAGTGTTCTGATAATCATGGTTTTCATTCGGATCGATATAAACTGAGACAATATCATCAACTTTTTCAAATACAAGGTTTTCTTCGAAACGATATTTTGTAATAGCAATGCCTAAACCCATACTGATATTAACTTTTTCCCAACCCAGTGATACAAGATCGCTTGAATACCTTCCTGTAAAAATGTCGAAAAGGAATCCAGATCCGAATCCTTTTACTGTTGTTTGAAATAATTCGGAATCTTTCCCAACAAAAAAGTTATATGCCAGTGCACCTTCCTGCCGGCTACCTATCGAATATTTTACTTCGAACTGAGCATTGGAACTTGAAATAATTGTTGTCATTAAAAGACTTACTATGAGAATAAATAATGAATTTTTCATGAATATCTTATTTTAAGAATTAAAACCAAAAGAGGTAGCCAAACGAAATCGAGAACACCCTGTTCCTATGTTCTTTATAGCCTTCGGGCTGCTGGTTTGGATCGTCCCATTTGTTGATGTCGCGCAGGCTCATGGTATATCTGAAATCGATGAGCAGGTTGCCGGGACCGGCCTCGTACATAAAACCACCACCGATAATTAAGCCGAAATCGCTTTGGTTTGCATCGTAAGCAAGGTCTTCAAAATCGGTATCGAAATCTATTTTGTTTGTTTCGTCAACAGGCTCACTTTCACCATTTATTATATAATCTACCTTCGTTTTATTTTTTCCGCCAATCCATCTTCCCCAATATGGGCCCGCATTAACAAATCCCTTTACCTCATCGGGTCCAAACGATACTTTCAGTAGTACAGGCACTTCAAGATAGTTTAATACATATTTCTGGTAACCATCGATATTTAGTTCCACGGTATCTTTGCGATAATTTAATCGATGACCTTTTTTCGAAAACAAGAATTCGGTTTGTAACGATAAATTTCTCGTAAAAGCAATATTTGATACAATGCCACCATGGAAAGTCAGCAATTGTCCGTTTTGTATGTAGTCGGCTGTAAAGGCTTCCTGTTCAGAATAATGAGTGATGGAGGCCATATTTATACCTAATCTTGGCCCAACTGAAAATGTTTGTGCATTAAGCTGAATAGTTGTAAGAACAATAACAGCCAGTAAGATTGTCCGATTCATCATAATATATTGTTTCATTAATCGATTATGCCAAAGATATGAGTTTTTAATTCATTCAATAAAAAACAGGATTGATTTTTCAACCCTGTTCTTAATCTTGTAATAATAAAACGCTTTACACAATCTATAGTTTTGTAAGAAAAATTGTGTGTAAGTTTCTATTTTCCAGGCTTCATGCTCTGTTGGGATTGTTTCGCAGGTTCAGGTTTTGTGTCGAGTAATTCAACTTCAAAAATTAATGCCATGCCTGGCTGGATTGCTCCACCCGGTCGTGGATTATCGCCATATGCAAGATCGGAAGGAATATACAAAGTCCATTTCGATCCAACCGGCATCATACCAAAGGCTTCGTCCCAGCCTTTAATAACCCTGCCCTGTCCAACATTAAATTCGAAAGGTTGTCCACGATCAACTGAACTATCGAAAACCTCTCCGCTGATTAATGTACCGTGATAGTGAGCTACTACCTTGTCTCCTTGTTGAGGAACAGGTCCGGTACCTTCTTTTGTAATTTTATACTGAAGTCCGCTTGGAAGTGTAATAACCCCGTCTTTCTTTTTATTTTCATCGAGGAATTTCTGGCTTTCTACTTTATTCTTGGCTGCCTTTTTCTTCGATTGTGTTTGTGCATAGGCATTTATTAGTTTCTGAGCTTCTTCGTTTGCAAACAAGGTTTGCTCGCCTTTTAGCATGTGATCGAGGCCTTTACTGAGGGCAGTAAAGTTTATTTCGTCGTATCCCTGCGATTTCAGATACGATCCAAGATTAACACCCCAGGCATAACTAACAGAATCGAATGCATTTTCAAGATTAATGTTAGCAGGAATATCGTGATCATGGTCGTGTTTTGCTTTGGTTTGGCCATTCGAACAGGCAAAAACAAGTAATACACCTACTACAACAATTAGTAATAAATTTTTAATGTTCATTTGTTTACTTCTTTAGATGATTATTAATTATTTTAAAATGGTAAGTCGCCGGTGGTATCTTCTGGTGGTGGTGGTTCGTTCATATCCATTGGGACATTTGGAGGTGGAACAGATTCGCTTTCTCCTTCCTGTGATACTTTCTCAATCTTCCAGGCATCAAGATTGGTGAAATAGTTAACAGTTCCCTGTTTTTCCCATTTATTACCCCTGATGTTGAATGAGACTTTTACAATGTCGCCTGCATTAAACGAACTTATCAGATTGGTTCTGTCTTGTGTTAACTGAAACTTTATATAATCAGTAAACTCAAAATTACCACTGTTTCCGGATTTCTCAATCACAAATTCCTGTTTGCGAAAGCGGTCGCTAACCTGAACAAGTTCCATAATTTCAATTATTTTTCCACTGATCTCAAAATTCATGATTCAAATTTTTATTCTTCAACAATTTCTACT
>CAYLZH010000086.1:3029-16874 GCA_964388245.1 uncultured Bacteroidales bacterium | reverse complement strand
ATTTCCTGAAAAAATATAACAACAATGTAGTTTTGGTAGCCGAGAAACTGAATATTGGAAAATCAACAATATATAATATGATAAAATCGGGAGATATAAAAAAGAGCAAATTCATGGCCAATATGGTTGAACTAAATTAGGAACTGAAATAAGTTAATTACATTTTTGATAATGCATAATGTGGTTTATTATGTAAGCAGCCCAGATACTTATCCTGACCCTTCATTATGAAATAGCTATTGTACATTAATCGAAAGATAAAATGAGTGGGGATAAGAAAATAACGAATCAATATAATTTGTCAGAAGCACTGCAACAAACTCCATCATACATAACAGCAGACGATATTCCGGATGATAATCATACGGAATGGCTGCAAATGCAAGCAATTCTACTCGATATTTCGATGCGATTTAATTCCCTGTCAGAATCCGGGACTGAACCGGCAATTCAGGATTCACTTAAATCTATTGCCGAATATACCGGGGCCGACAGATGTTATATCTTTGATTATAACCTAAAAGAAAAAATTCTTTCGAACAGATACCTGTGGTGCAATGCAGAAATTCCGCCTCAATTGGACGGCCTTCAAAAAGTAAATCTTGATAAAACTCCACCATGGATATTCCTTCATCTTAGAGGTCGCGTTGTACAATATGATGATATTTTAGCCTTACCCTTCAACGATAAAATCAGGAATAACCTCGAGCCATATGGTGTAAGAAGTTTAATTTCATTACCTCTGGATTTGTAGGTTTCGAGTGGGTGCGCCTGGCCCGGTCATTTAGTAATGTCGATAATAAATTATTCGAATCATATGCAAGTTTACTATCAGGAGTTATAAATAGGCTGACTCATGAAAAAAAGTTGATGCGCAAAAAAAACCATGCTGAGGCTGCCAATAAGGCCAAATCCGATTTCCTGGCTAATATGAGTCATGAAATACGTACTCCGCTGAATGGAATCATCGGTATGATCTGGATCCTAAAAAAGGAAAGATTAACTACGAAACAGCAAAGTTTTGTCGATAGTACCCAAAAAGCGTCAAAGCATTTGCTTTCGTTGGTTAACAATATTCTGGATATTTCTAAGATAGAAGAAGGAAAACTCAAATTAGAGCCGAATCATTTTCAGCTAAACGATACATTGTATGAAGTGTATTCTATAATGAAATCGCAGGCAATTAAAAAGAATATTGGATTCCATATTAATATTGATAAAAGCATACCTGAAACCTTTGTGGGCGATGAATCGCGTATCAGACAAATCCTGATCAACCTTGCAGGGAATGCGATTAAATTTACCGAGACAGGAAGTGTTTCCATCGACTGCTGTGGAATTTTAAAATCCAGCGATATCTATGAAATAAATTTTACTATTCAGGATACAGGCATCGGAATGGATGAAAGTAAAGTTGGAATTATGTTCGAACGGTTCAGGCAGGAGGATAGTACAAATCCTCTAAGTAGCCAGGGTACGGGGCTTGGACTAAGCATTACACGGCAGCTTGTAGATTTAATGGCTGGTAAGATGGAAATAAACAGCCGGAAAGGTAAGGGTACTACAATACAGGTGTATATACCTCTGCCGGTTGGAGAATCAGCAATGGTAAAGCAGAGCGATTCAGAGACAATCACTAAACCCAAGAGAACTATTAAGGCCCTGATGGTGGAAGATTATGAGCTTAATCGGATGGTAGCACGGCAAGGTTTGCAATCTCTTGATATTGAATTAACAGAAGTTGAAAATGGTTTGAAAGCAGTTGAGATTCTTAAAAAAGAATCGTTCGATATTATACTGATGGATATTCAGATGCCTGTTATGGATGGAATTAAGGCAACACGTATAATCCGCGACAAGCTTAAAATTAATACCCCAATAATTGCTTTATCGGCATGCGCAATATTGTCGGTAATTGATGAATGCCTGGCAATTGGCATGAACGATTATATGACCAAACCTTTTAGAGAGCCCGAATTGCTTAAAATTATCGGTAAATATGTTGACCATAACGATATAAAGGAAAAGAAGCATGTTCAAGCCAAACAGTTACAAACCAGGGAAGATTTACTTTATGACTTATCCAGGTTATATCAAGGTAGCAAGGGCGATGATGCATACATTAAAAAAATGTTAGATATATTTGTTAATGAATTCCCCCGGTATATTAAACAATTTAATTCTTACGCCCGAAACAGTGAAGTTGACAAAATCAGAAATTTAGCCCATAAAATTAAACCCAGCACAAATGAAATGGGGATAACTTCTATCAGGCAGGAAATATTGGAATTAGTTAATTATTCATCCGAATCCGACCCACCAACAATGATCGACAACCATGCCAAAAAAATCGGAAAAGTCCTCTCTAAGGTTGTAGAACAGATTAGGGAGAATGAGCAAATTAGCCTATAAAAATACACACCTTTTCCATATTCTGGAAAACTGTCGAATATCTGGAAAAATCCACCCTGTTGTTATCATGTAAACATGCTGAATTCCAAAGCTATATGTTGCTGGAATAACTTTTGGTAATAAACTAGCCGAACTTAAATTATAAGGAATGAAAATTTCAAATTTTAACAGGAAAATTATGCGAATGATTTTTTCCACTGCTTTTCTGCTGTCAGGGCTGAATATTTATGTCGTTGGACAAGATGCACAAATTTCCATAAGCAATCCCACAGGAGTTAATGTGTGTGATGTATCAGAAACCGTTCAGATTGAAATCGAAAATATTGCCTTAACCAGCCTTACTAATGTAACCGTCAGTATTGATTTATCAACCGGAATCGAATATGTGGCAAGTAGTTTAAACGATTTAAGCATATACAACTTGGCAGAGCAAAACATTTCGGATCTTTCCTCAATTATCCTGTCTTCTGATGATTTGCCAGCCGATAGCACAATGTCCTTTACCATTGCCATAACGGCAAATATGGATGCAATAACCTATCAAAATTCCGGAGGTATTTTTCGGAATGATGTTACCGTGAATTATACCGGTGGATCAGATAATACTCTTTCAAGTTCATACAATTTGTACTATCCTGTGTTGAGTATTACCAATATTAGCCCATCATCAAAATCGATTAATTCGGGCGATTCTTTTACAAGGGAAATTACAGTAGTAAATGCTGGAAACGGCCGGGTATCGGCATTTCAATTAACCGATGGTCATGGTTTGGGAATTGAAATCAATTCGGTTGATATTGGTACTCTTAATGCAAATCAGGACACCATCCTGATTTCAGGAAGCGATTTTAACAGCATAGGTAATAACGATAGTTTTTTTGATACGAATGAGAGTATTACTATTACTGAATCTGTTGATGCAACAGGTTGTGAGACAACAACTGTAACATCAACGTTTACTAATATTTGGGGTTGCAACGGTTCAACAATCGAAAGCTCCAGCTCATATGCTTATACCTATGTTTCGTTGAAAACCCCCAACATTACTGTTTCCACAACGAGTGAGCTTGACACTTGCTTTGCCGAGCAGGCCTCTGTGCATACAATTACCCTGACAAACAATGGCCAGGGAAGGGCTGAGGACCTGGAACTTGATATTTATAAATCGCGCGGATCAGGTTATCAGCAGGATATTTTTTCACGAATCGATGAATCGACAATCACATATGCGATCGATGGTGGGGCTTCAGGTTCCCTTACACCGACAAGTACTCATTCTACGGATAATTCAGGAGATTACAGTTGCCTTGGAGCCAGTCCAGTTGGAAGGGTCATTCTCGATTTACCAAACCTCGAACCGGGAGACGAAATGCTTATTACCTTCAGAACCTACCATTGTAATTTTAGTGTTTGCGACGGGGAATATATTCGTGGATGGAAATATGAATTAGGCTATTCGGATGTTTGCGACGAGAATACTTATACGAAAAGCGGAACAGGGCAAAGTACAAACGATACCGACATGTCATTATTCCCCGAAACTCCAACTGATATAAATAATAACGAAACGAAAGAATTTATCTACACGGTATCGTCGCATGATAACGATTTACCTGCAGGTAATGGAGCCCGGTATAAAGTTGTTGTGGACCTGCCGGCAGGGATTGCTTACAGCTCAATCGAATTTTATCATAATGTAACCTGGACTCCCGCATCGGTCGATTATAACACCTCGCTGAATGAAGTAACAGCATATTACGATCTTCCCAAACCATCAGGTTTTAATTTTGATAAGGCAAGTTTTTATCTCGATCTGACAGGCGATTGTAATATGGCCGGTGCCGAAACAGGAACCGTTAATGTTGATCTCGATATTTTCTATATTACTGATACAGGATGTTCAACTGAGGTTCCTTTTGTTTGCGACGAAGCCGTTTCGGTCGATTTGCATTGCCCCTCAGGTGGTCCGTGCGAGGGTATGAGTTTCGAAGAATTTACAATTGAGCGAACAAGTTTCGGTGAGCCCGATAACGATCTGAACGGAGTTCCTGATGGCTCAGGAAGCCTTGATTTAGACAGGATAAAAGTGAACCGTGCAATGTATGGCGATACACTAAGGTCTGCTTTTACAGGTGTCGTGCATACGTCAGTAACCAATACATCATGGAACTATGGTTATGCATCGCAGGAAATTGAGTGGGGAACTTACCTGACACAAATTGATGTCTCTGTTAGGATTTATGATGCAAGTGCATCAACGTACATTACTTGTTCGAATGTTCCTGTTTCTACATCGGTTAATTCGCTTGACAAAACATTTACATATGATATTTCGCCAGGAACGTTAGATGATAATTGTGCTTCTTTCATCGGGTTTACCTATAACCAGGGCGATTCGGTTTGGGTATATGCCGATTATAAAGTATCAACAAATATCGAAGGAGATGTTGTTCAACTGAAATCCACAAATAATTTTTATGTAAGCAACACAGCTAATCCTGAATCGGGCGATCAGTACCAATGTGGATATTACAATGATAATTTCACACTGATTGGATTTTATTTCCTGAATTCATCAAGAAACTACTACACCATATCGAGCTGTTACAGGAGGGTTAATCAAAATTTTTATTTGAGTATAGGAGATTGTTGTTCGAATTATAATGGTGGGAATTTATTTCCTTCGGAATATAGGAACTGGGCCCATATTAAATCAGCAACTGTTGAAATTCCGGATTTTTATGAAGTCGATAATTTCTCACTTACACTGCGACGTACTAAAAAAACTAATACAAGTGTAACCGAAACTGTTAGCAGTATTACCCCGTCATCAATTAATGGTAACCTGTATACCTTCGATCTGGAACAGTACTACGAGGGTTACGGAGGATCGGTAAAGCTGTCTGATGACGGCTTCCGCGGGACAATGTATATGGATATTACTCCAAGTTGTGATGTGCCCCTTAGCACATATCAGGATATTACCTGGCGGTTTAATTTTGCACAAAGCGATTTTCTTGGAGGAGGAGAAACCGGGTTTATCGATGCATCGAGTACTGATCGTGTCAGGTTTAGCCCCCCCGAACTCGAACTATCATCCGATGATGCAACCCTGGATGGGCTTACCCGATCAGTATCATGGGATTTGAAAATAAATACAGGATCGTCAAGCACTGATGCAAACAATGCATGGATTCATATTAAAAATCCTTCAGGAGAAACGAATATTCTTTATGTAATAGATGATGATAGTAATGATACCATACCAATTAATGGTGATATTTACCGTCTGGAAACTGTTGATGGCGGCACAACAAGAGACCTTACTATAATCGGGCAATACAGTTCTTGTGTTTCGGATTATATCACGGTTTATGCCGGATATGAGTGTACGGAATATCCTGCCACTTTTGATGATTTTATCTGTGGTTTTACAACCATGGGTCTTTATGTAGAGCCAAAACCTGCTCAAATGCAGGCCACACTCGAGGGGGCTCCAGTATCTGGAAACTGCAACAGTCTTGTCCAGATCGAAATTGATGTGTCAAGCGTTCAGTATGCCTCGGTCGATAGCATTATTGTAACCATTAATCCGGTTGGGGAAAGTGTAACTTTCGAGTCAGGCAGCGGTCAGTTGCAATATCCTTTATCAGAATCTTATGAATCAGTTGATGATCCTTCCTACAGCGGAGGTGTTTATACCTACAACCTGGTTGATCTTGATTCGACCATTGCAGCCGACGGCTTACCCGGTGTTCTGGATCTGGATAATAATCATTTTAAGCTGAAATTTAATATGACCGTTGAAGAATCTTTTGCACCAGGCGATTATGTGAATGTAAATGTCGCCGGAAAAACAATTTGTGGTGAAGAAATTGCTTCGATTAACCTAGCATATGATCCAAGCATCGGATTCCAGTTGGCCACATCATCAGGATTAACAAATGATATTACCAATAGCTGGTCGTCGAGCTGGGGCGATTACAATAACGATGGCTACGACGACTTGTTTATTACTACCTATGACGATGACGAGCCCAATATTTTATATACGAACGATGGTGACGGATCCTTTACGAAAGTTACCTCAGGGGATATTGTTACCGATGTGGCCTGTTCGGTTGCTGCAACCTGGGGCGATTACGACAACGATGGCTACCTCGATCTGTTTGTTGCCAACAACGTAGGAGTTGATAACTTTTTATATCATAATAATGGTAATTCGACATTTACCAGAATTACGACCGGTGCAATTGTCGAGGATGGCATTTATTGTCATAGTGCAGCCTGGGCCGATTATGACAACGACGGCTACCTCGATTTATTTGTGGCAGAGTATTTTCCAACCAAGACAAACCACCTGTTTCATAACGATGGTAATGGCACCTTTACAAAAGTAGAAGGCAGCCCGGTTGTTACCGATGTGGGTCATTCGATAGGTGCAGCCTGGGGCGATTATAACAATGATGGCCTGGTCGATTTATTTGTCCCGAATACAGATAATGAACCTAACTGGCTGTATAAAAACATTGGGAACGGCCAATTCGAAAAGGTAAACGAAAATGTCATTAGTACTGCATCAAACTCAGTTGGTTGTAGCTGGGGCGATTATAATAACGATGGGTATCTCGACCTGTTTATCGCAAATTCAGGCAATACCGGAAATTTCTTATATGTAAACAATACCGATGGAACTTTTACAGCTATTACTGAAGGAAGCATTGTTACCGATGAGGCCAATTCACATGGAAGCACATGGGTCGATATAGATAACGATGGCGATCAGGACCTGTATGTTACAAACGATCAGGATCAGGATAATTTCCTTTACAGGAACGAAGGCGACGGAACATTTACCAGCATCGCAAATACGTTAACCAATCTTGGAAGTAATTCGTTCGGTACATCCATTTCTGATTTCGATAAAGACGGCGATTATGATATCTATGTTGCCAACCATAGTGAAACAACAAACTTTATGTTCGAAAATATTAAAGGTCAGTGTAATGAATACTTATGCCTGAATTTAATAGGAAACAATTCGAATTATTCGGGTATTGGTGCCAGGGTAAGGGTAAAGGCCAATATTTTTGGTACTGATATCTGGCAAATGCGCGAGGTTACTGCACAATCGGGGGGCGGGGCAGGAAGCCAGAACTCCCTTAATGTAATCTTTGGCCTTGGCGATGCAACATCTATCGACAGCCTGATTATTGATTGGCCCTCAGGTTACCGCGAAGTTCATACCAGTGTGCCTTCAACAAGTTCCGATTGTAATGTTTATGTTGAAGAAGATGGTGCCTATGTATCTGGTAAAGCTTATATCGATGCCAACTTCAATTGTCAGTACGATAATGGTGAAACACTTTTGAAGAATACTGCAATTACAATTTCGCCGGATCAAAAAATGACTTATACTGATGATAATGGCGAGTATTCCTTTTATATGAACATCGGAGAATATACCATTTCAGCCATACCTCCTACCTATTATTCTCAGTACTGTCCTTTGAATAATGGGAGCCAGTATGTTGAGGTAACAGAGATTGGCGTAAGCTTTCCTGATAATGATTTTGGTTTTCATGCAGCGAGTAGCCAGCCTGATTTAACTGTATGCCTCAGTACAACAATATTGAGGGTTGGTTTTACTAACGATTTTGCTGTTACATATGAGAATATCGGAACAAGTGCTGCATCGTACGATACAATTACAATGATTTTTGAGCCAGGTATCGATATTAAATCAAGCACCCTGCCCTGGGATTATAAAGACGGACAGTCCGTGTACTGGTATTTTACTTCAATACCACCACAGACATCTGTAACCTTTTTTGTAACCGATTCGGTAACATCGGTTTTTGATTGCGGCGATTTTGCGACCGTCAGTGTCGAAATTACTTCAGGAACACCGGAAGCGGATTACACGAATAATTCCTGCACCGATGAGGAAGAAGTATTTTGTGCAATCGATCCGAACGATAAAGCTGTTTCACCGGTTGAAGGAATTTTACCCGGCGAAGCTCTGACCTATAAAATTCGCTTTCAAAATGTTGGAAATTATCCAGCCGAGCATATTAGCATCTACGATACACTGAGCCAGGATCTGGATATAAAAACAATCAGTAATATTTATTCTTCGCACAAAGCAGTATTTACTATTGTTAATGAAAGTATCCTGATTTGGGATTTCAAGGATATTAACCTGCCTGATAGCGTGCATAACGAACCTGAAAGTCATGGTTATGTCCAGTTTAAAATTCGGCCTGTTGAAAACCTGCCCTTTGGTCATGTTCTGGAAAACTCAGCAACCATCGTTTTTGATCATTTTCAGTACACGGCAACCAATAATACTGTTGTCAGAGTAAAACCTGATTATGAATTCAAATACGAATCCATTGACTTGGTTGTTTTCCCACAGCCAACAACCGATCATTTAATTGTGTCGTTTAAATCGAACTACGAGCAGGAAATCAAATTTGAATTCATATCCAATATTGGCCAGGTTGTATATCAGGAAAAAAGGCAAGCTGCCTTAGGGTGGAATAATTTCGATTTTTATCTGAACGATCTTGAGCGAGGTGTCTACTTCCTGAACCTAATATCGAGGGAAGGTACAAACACACGGAAGATTATCAAAATGAATTAACCCGGAAAATTCATAAATTTTTTACGATAAAGTAATACCAACCCTTTTGGATTCATTATCAATCCCAAAATTGAGTATTACTAATTCGGGTTTTCCCGAACTACAACCCGCAAGCTACCACACATTCATCCAATGTGCTTCGCTTTTGGATGAATAGTTCGGGTTAACACGAACTATTCACCATAGGATTTCTACTGAACAAACAAACAGTTATGTAGAAACAATGTATGAGAATAGTTATGTGTGCATAAAGCCATAAGCATGAATAATCCGGAAAACTAATTTGGAGGATATACCAATTGTCTTGGATTATTTAAAAGAATCTGATAGCCCTCGCCGGGTTGCATATTGCCAATCAGGTTGATACCATATTGTACCCAGTAAACACCTCCGTTTTCATCTTTAACTAAAACAACATCGCTTTGAATTCCGGATAATAACAGAACAATATCGGCCGGACTTGACCGGAGGTATCCGATAATTGACCACTGTGACGGAACATTAATTACAACAGTATCAGGTTGAACCTGCGTGCCGGTGATAATAAGAGTCTGGTTCGAAAGCATCTTAATTTGATATCCTTGTCCTATTGTATGGTTGCCGATCAGGTTAATGAAATATTGCGGCCAGTACACCTGTCCAAGATAATCTTTAACAAGGCTTACTTCGGAAATAATATCAGCTAATATACTGTCAATTGCCGGATCCACCGGATCGATATAGCTTGAAAAAATATTCCACGACTGATTGAGTTGTATCAATTGTGTATCGGCAGTTATGCTTGATAACGATGATAATCCACTCATTCCATTTACTACATAGAATCCTTCGTTTGGAAATCCTGTGGTGATGTATTCAGCAAATACTTCGTAAACAGAACCGGAGGATGCAGTCCAGATTTTCCAGTTAATTTGTTCACCAGGGGAAAATCCATCTTTTTGACCTGTACTGCTATCATCGCCCCAGGCAGCAATTACAGTAGTATTCCCACTCCAAATCTGGTATCCGGCGCAGTACGACTGTCCCAGACTATCGAAAAACACGCCTATATAATCGCCTTCTTCTATTGGATTTCCTTCGATACTGATTTCAATTGTATCAGAAATAACAATGCTGTGATTATTACCTGTGTTAATATATGACCATCCCGGATGTGTTGCATTTACTTCAATTATAAAAGATGTATCTATCATGCAATTATTGATATCTGTAATTAATACATCATAGATACCCTGACCGATATCTATCAGATTACTTGTTGTAGCTCCATTTGACCATACGAAGGAATAAGGGTTTGTTCCTCCTGTGGTTGTTACTTCAATGCTGCCATCGGAGCACCCGACGCAACTGACATGGTTTAACTGTGACTGGATTAATAAAGAAGCAGCCTCAGTAAGATAATATGTTTCGTTGATTGAGCAGTTGTTGGCATCAACAATAGTTACAGAATAGTTGCCGCTCGGCAGGTTATTTATAAAGGCATCGGAACTGCCTGTGTTCCAGGTAAAGGAATAGGGAGCAACGCCTCCATCTGCCTGAAGAACAATTGATCCGTCCAAAGCTCCGTTGCACGAGGTGTTTACACCGTTGTAATCGGAGATAACAACATTTGAGAATATAGGGAACGGTTCGGATAACTCAATTGTAAATGAGGTGGTTCCTGGTAATGACGAGCTGGCAACCAGGCTGGTGATACCACTCAAACCATCAGGAACAAAATATCCCAGGTCGGTAAATGCTGTGTCGGTGGAATATATTGCGCTGGCTTCATAAATATTGCTTCCCGACTGAATTAGCCAGATAAACTCTTCAAGGTTTGCAAAACCATTTGATAATCCGGGCTCGGTACCCCATGCTGTTAATACTTCGAAATTGCCCTGCCAGGTAATGTATCCTGCACATGCCAACGAACCCAGTGAATCGTAAAACACACCTACCATATCGCCTTGATTAAGAGGATTGCCATCAATTAAAATACTTCCGGCAGGAATTGCAATCAGGTGGCTGTTCGATGTGATGGTGTAACTCCAGTTGATCGCCTGCATGGATATTGGATTTCCTGCAATACAGCCGTTTGCGTCGGTAACTGTAACTGTGTAAATTCCGCCATTTAAATTCGTAATATCTTCAGTGGTTAAGCCATTGGCCCAAAGATATGAATAGGTGGATACCCCGCCACTAACAGTTAGGTCGATAAATCCATCGCTTGATGAGTGGCAACTTATACCATATCCATTATAGTTTGAGTTTGCAATAGCGACTACAATGGCCGAGGGCTCTGATACTGAATAGTTCTCAACAATCGAAGTAAGCTGATCGCTCACTGTAACAGAATACATGCCTGCTGTAAGACCGGTTATGTCTTCGGTAGTAGAACCGTTCGACCAAATGAAATTGTACGGGCTATTTCCGCTAATTGAAAGGTCAATAGCGCCATTAGAAAATCCATGACAAGTAACATTGCTGATGCTGGCAGTAACAGTCAGGAGTGGTGTTAATGGTTCTTGAGTGTGATTGAATATATTTATGGACAACAGGTTAGTGGCCATTAAATTTAAAAGTAGGATAAAACAAAGAATTTTTTTCATAATCGTATAGCGTTAGTGTAGGTTTGCTCCACAGTATTTATCACAATTCCAAGTGATTAATTCGTGTCTCTAAATATAATGAGAAAAAGGATTAAAGGCAATTTTATTTTGATATTCTTGTATCTTTACCTTGAATTATCATCAAAAAAAAATAATAACTATGAAAACAAATTTAATTGTACTGATGCTTCTGTTATTGTCAGCGAGCCTTTCTGCACAACCAAAACCCCTGAATCCTGATGAAGAAGCAATAAAAAAAGTTATTCAAACAGCCTATGTCGAAGGATTACAAAACGAAGGCAACATCGAAAAGATTGATTCCGGTATTCATCCCGATTTCAACTTGTTGGGCATCGATTCCGGTGATAATATGTGGAAACTTAGTATTGCCGACTGGAAAAAGAAAGTTGTTGAAAAGCGCGAACAAGGACAATTACCTCGAACAGGCGATGAAATGGTTAGTGTTCAATTTAAATCGATTGACATTACCGGAACTGCAGCAGTTGCTAAGATCGAATTTTATGTTGGAAAGAAATTGGTCTATGTCGATTATATCTCGCTATATAAATTTGAATCGGGATGGAAAATGGTCAATAAAATCTATACTAAAGTGTCATAAGTAATATCGAAATTTATTATACTGAACATCAGATTGATGAAAGATATAAACCGCAAAAAGTTTAGCAATTTTATACCATCTCCATTCAGTCTTGCTATTTTATTGACATTTGCAACATTTCTTTTTGCCCTTTTCATGACAGGGAACAATAAATCATTTTCACAATATGTGCCTGATTTATTTTTGTTTTGGGAGCAGGGATTCTGGGATTTGCTAAAGTTTGCCATGCAAATGATGCTGATGCTTGTACTGGGTAACGTTCTCGCTTTAACCAGGCCTTTTGAAAAAATAATGAACGTACTTGTAAGGTATGCCACCAATACTGCCAATGCAGCCTTAATTGTGTCACTCTCAACAGTAATAATGGCCTATTTGAATTGGGGGCTGGGACTAATTTTCGGAGCCTTGCTTGCCAGAGCAGTGGCACACAGTGCATATGCATCAGGAATGAAACTGAATTACCCAATGATAGGAGCGGCAGGCTATGGAGGATTAATGATTTGGCATGGAGGATTGTCTGGCTCGGCACCGTTAAAAATTGCTGAAGAGGGTCATTTTCTCGAAGCCACCATAGGAGTAATTCCTGCCAGTGAAACCTTGTTGTCGGATATGAATATTGTTGTTGCAATTACGACTGTTATTGCCATACCTCTATTTTTCTATTTTCTTGGCAAGAGAAACCATAAGTATTCAGACCTATCATCATTTAAAACATTAACTGCCCAGCCGCTTGAACGGGAAAGTCGTAAAGATGATCACGACAAGTTGGAGAATAGTCGCTGGTTTTCATTGTCTATTGCGATATTTATGCTTCTTGCCATTGTTGTTAAGGTATGGAACACTGATCTTCCGAAAATTTTAAATATTAACTTTATTAACCTGATACTATTAGTAGCATCGTTATTTCTTTATCCCTCGGTAAAATCGTTTGCTAAGGCCGTTGGCAGTGCTGTTTCCGGATCGGCAGGCATTATGCTTCAGTTTCCGTTTTATGCAGGCATAATGGGGATTATGCAACATTCCGGGTTATCCGATCTTTTAACCGGATTCTTTATCAGTATTTCTAACCAACAGACCTTTCCAATTTTTACCATGTTCAGTGCTGGGCTGGTAAATTTCTTTGTACCAAGTGGTGGTGGGCAATGGGCTGTACAAGGCCCCATTATTGTGGATGCAGCCACCCAGGTGAATATACCTGTTTCGAAAGCTGTAATGGCACTGGCCTATGGCGATCAGCTTACCAACATGATCCAACCTTTTTGGGCACTGCCCCTGCTGGCAATTACAGGATTAAAAGCCCGCTCTGTTTTGCCCTATTCATTTATTCTGATGATTTTAGGTTCAATTATATTCGGATTGTGTTTGTTGTTGTTTTGAGTAATTTAATATGTAATCCTTTGTAAGACAATGCTTCTTTAGCAGGATCGCTAAATTCGTGAAACAATTTATAAAGAATTTATGTAGAAGAATTTGGAAGATAACCAAAAAAAGATTGAAATGATTTGTAAATTTGGTATTTAATTACTATAATTATGAATTATGTCAATGTAAGATTAATATGGGAAACCAAGACGCAAATT
>CAYLZH010000086.1:0-3019 GCA_964388245.1 uncultured Bacteroidales bacterium | reverse complement strand
ATGGCAAAAATGATTTACTAAAAGAATATTTAGATCAGCTAAAGAATAAATATTCTGGTCATTTTGATTGCATAAAATTGCTTGAAAGCACAAAATTGGACTATGAAAAGAGGGAGGCTGAAATAACAAATCTTTTAGATGCTACTCATTCAATTTTAGAAACAAATGATTTTAATGTTACAGCAAAATTGATTTTCGATGCTTGTGCAAAATCTATTGGGGCTAAATCAGGTTACGTAGCATTATTATCAGAAGATGGCGCAGAAAATGAATTACTTTTCCTTGAGGACGGTGGTGTTCCGTGCACTGTACATCCCGATTTACCAATGCCCATAAGAGGATTGCGTGCAGAAGCTTATCGCACCGGAAAAGTTATTTATGATAATGATTTTATGAAGAGCAAGCATATAAAATATATGCCCGAAGGACATATGGCTTTGCCTAATGTACTTTTAACCCGCTTAACATAGATGGAAAAACGGTAGGTATTATGGGCCTGGCTTGCAAAGATGGTGATTTCGATAATAATGATGCAAGGTTAGCCGGCGCTTTTGGAGATTATGCTGCCATAGCTTTAAAGAATAGCCAGACTTTCGAAAAATTAAAGCATACCATAGAGGTAAAAGACAAATTTTTCTCGATAATTGCACATGATTTACGCAGCCCTTTTAGTTCTTTTCTTGGTATGTTAGAAGAGATTTATATCGATTTCGAAAACTACTCATCCGACGAAATGTATAGCTTTATATCGGCTATGCAGAAATCTGTTAATAAGCTTTACAGGTTAGTTGAAAATCTCCTGGAATGGTCCCAGTTAAACAGAGGCAAGATTACATTAAATCCAGAATCAATTGATTTATTTGAGCTCGCTAATGACATAAAGGGACATTTCAGTAGTTCATTACGAATGAAGAAAATCAAATTGGAGCTCAGTAACTTTGAAGGATTTGAAATTCTTGCCGATCGCCGGTTGCTTGAAAGTATTTTGCGTAACCTTATTTCAAATGCTATTAAATTTAGCCACGAAGAGAGTATTGTTTCCGTTTCGGCAAGAATGGGTGATGATAGTATTTTAATGATAAGTGTAAGAGATATGGGAATCGGCATGAGCCAGGATATACAGAATAAGCTGTTTAAGCACAACGAAAATGTATCACGGAAGGGTACAAATGGGGAGCTAAGTACAGGTCTTGGATTACTTTTGTGCTACGAATTTGTGAAACTACATAACGGCAACATAAGTGTAGATAGTGAAGAAGGAAAAGGTACAACTGTCTATTTTACACTTTCAGAATCTTAGATTTTCATCACAAGAATAAAACATAATTAACATTCTTGTTTACTTTTACTTATGTCTTTCAAAAACAAATTACAGGCATCGGTGCCATTTCTATCTTGTAACAGATTTCTTCACTAAAGTTTACTATAGCATTTTCGGGTTATATCATTTTCAATTCGAATGTCGACCAGTTTTCTACATTCATCGTTGCATTTTGCCATGTAGCTAAGCGCCAGATCATATCCCTCACTCATTTTATCCATGTTTCTCGACATTGATTTCGGGAATATCCTGTAAATACATAGTTCCTGATCCAGATATTTGCTCCAGTTTCCCTGTGCAGCCCAACGCACATAAAACTCCCAGTCCTCATGGGTATGCAATCGTGGATTGAACCACAGCCCATTCAGACTACTTTTGCGAAATAGAAAACAATGACATGGAATCGAAAAATCGAACTCCCATTTAATTACCAGATCAGATAAAAATCGATCTTTTTCTGTATTAGAAGAAACATGTTTTTCCTTTTGTTTATTGGTTGGGCCGTCGGCTATAAAGAATTCGGAATGAACTGAATTTAAGCTTTCCTTTTGCAGGATGTCTGTTTGTAATTCAAGCTTGTTGGGTAAAAGGATATCATCGGCATCTAAAAATTGAATAAACTTTCCTCTTGATTTGATGAGACCTTTGTTCCGGGCTGCAGAAAGCCCCCGGTTTTCCTGATAATAATATTTTATTGATCGAATTTTGGTATAAGGCTTTAGTATTTCTTTTGTATTGTCGGTTGAACCATCATCAATAATAATGATTTCAATGTTTATGAATGTTTGTTGCAGGCACGATTTGATGGCATCGGCAATTACAGGTCCATGATTGAAAGTTGGTATTATTACTGATACTAACGGTTTCATTGCTATTGTTACTGTTATATTATATCAAATGCTTCCCTGGTTCTCTTTGAAACCCAGATGTATTCACCTTTGTATTTCTGCCAGTATTCGTAAATAATATTTAAATGATGCTCATTTATTTGAGAAACATAAGCTTTTAAAACATCTAATTTTTGATCAATACCTGAAGATCGGAAAAAATATTCCTGAAAATCTGAATTAATTGAAGTTAAAATAGATTGAATTCCGGTTCTTATTTTCTTTCGATCGGTAAAATAGGGCAGGTCTTCATAAAATGCCGGATATAGTTGATTCTGCTCGTGATGTTCGTTTATAAATTCACGAACGGCAGTAAAAACAATTCTGTGATCGATATGATTGCCGATTCCCAGGGGGGTTATCAGAATTCCTTCAAAATGGCTTAAAACCTGAAAGATTTTATTTCTTACATCAGGCCAAACAGCATCCTTCACCGGAATATTTGAAGGATTACAAATTTCTTCGAATCGCTTAATGCCAGGACGGACCAATGGTTCTTCAAAATCCAGAAATTGAACTTTATATCCTAACTTCCGTGCGGCAAGTTTCTCTTCGTTCTTGCGAATTCTGCTGGTTATTTCGACATTTGCATTGCCTCGTTCTTCCAGGGTATAGGCCGATTTAGAAAATACAACTATTACTGTGATGTCGTTTCCAATCAATTCGTTTGCAAGGCTTCCTCCAAGCGATAATGGAACATCATCGCAATGAGGCGATAAAATCAGGACTTTAGTACTTTTATTTGCTTCTGTCAACACCTTACTTCCGCAACTAAATTGTTAATAAAACGTGTAACTAGTTGAAAAATAAG
>CAYLZH010000085.1:0-16948 GCA_964388245.1 uncultured Bacteroidales bacterium | reverse complement strand
TAAAAAAAGGGCTCCAGATCTGGAGCCCTTTTTTAAAATATATATTAATGATTCTATTTTATAATCATGTTTTTGGTAGCAACATAATTCTCGCTTTCGATTCTATACAGGTATGTACCTGACGCAAGACCACTTGCATTGAACTCGATTGAGTGTGTTCCGGCTGCAAAATCGCCTGATACAATTTCCTGTAATTTATCTCCAAGAATATTGAAAACAGAAATAGTGATAAAAGCATCTACAGGAAGCTCAAAGCTAATTTGTGTAGTTTGTTTAAATGGGTTTGGAACATTTTGTTCAAGGCTATAGTGTAATGGAGTTGCAGCAGGCGTAAGTTTTCCGGCAACTGCAATTTCGTTGGTTTCGTAAATGTTCGAACCGGTTTCCCAATTTATTTCAAGCGTAGTTACTTCGTCTGTTATTTGATTCCAGTAACGAAGAGCAAACTCCTGTCCGCTTCCAATACCATCAACTAATGAAGTAAGTTCGTCGTTACCCCATACGGTGATTGCCATATTTTCATTGGCAAAAACACCTGCACCGATAAGCAATCCTGATGGACTGAATATACCTACTTCATCGCCATACTGAATATCCATATCCCATGCTGTTAATGGAATACCAACTGTCATATTAAGTCCTGTATTTGTAACCTGACTGAAATTCTGAGCTTTTCCTGTAAATACTGATTTACTTGTAGTATATGCACCATTTGCAGGATATGTAATAGTAGTGGCAGTAAAGAATTTTCCTTGATATCCTTCGCCAGGTATCATATCTCCAATCATATCTACACCGTACAATGGCCAGTATACATCTCCTGCGCCATTTTTCACTAATTCAATATCAGATGCATTTGGTGCTAACATAGTAACTATAGATGCAGCAGAATTTCTTAAGTATGCAAAAGTATTCCATCCTAAATTAATAGATAATGGTGTAACCTCAGGAACAGCAGCAGTACCTGCAAGCTCGAGCAGACTGGCAGTATTCATTTTTATGTGGTATCCTTCACCTAATACAAGGGAACCAATAGTGTTGAGTCCAAACTGAGATGGCCAGTAGACTAATCCGCCATCGTTTTTCACAATTTCAACATTATTTACAATTCCTGCAAAAACTGTTTCTAATGTGGCATCGACAGGTACAATATATGTTGAAATGATGCTCCATCCTAATGGTATTGAGATCTGCTGATAATCAACAACTGATCCGGCCAGGGCAGTAATTCCACTCATTCCGTTTGCTGAGTAGAAACCTTCGTTTGGCATTCCGGGTGATGGTATATAAGTAGCAACAGCATCGAACACATCACCGGTTGAAGCTTGCCAGATTTTCCACATGAATCCTTCTCCAGTGGCAAAACCATCTTTTATTGAAGTTTGATTATCATCGCCCCATGCAGCTAAGGAAGTTGTGATACCGGTATATTCAACATAACCGCCACATACTAAAACACCATTGTTGTCGAAGAATACACCCAGATAATCACCAGGCTGAGCAGGTGCTCCATTTACATCAATTGTAGCTGTTTGAGGAACTAAGATAATATGGTTTGTGCCTGTAAGTTCGAATGCCCATGGTAATTGCGGGCCTACCTGTGAGGCCGCAGTACCAGTGACCTCAATTGTATAATCACCTGAAATTCCGGCGCCTGCATATATGCGTGCATAATAGGTTCCGGCGGCTAAACTTGTAAAATCAACCTGCGATTGGTCACCACAGTAATCATCATTCCAGCCTAATTGCGTTCCATTACACATATCAACAACTTCGAGCATGGTATTGAAATTCGATCCGCATAGTGAAACTGCAACATTCAGGTATTCCTCAGTTAACGTGAACATGTACCACATTGATTTGTCGGCATTCAATGTTCCCATCATTGATGGATCGTTTATATAGCCATAGTCTATGGCTGTCATACATGATTCACCAATATACTCACAGGAACCATCGTCTACGGTTGCTGAAGAATTATAGTTAAGGGCAGTTGGATCGGTACAACCATAAACAACCATTACACATGAAGCTACTGTCGAATAAGGTGCTGATGAGGGTGTTCCACTTACGCCATCAATAAATATTTGGTTTCCATATGCATCATATAAAGCATAAGAGTTTTCGCTTGCAAACTGGCCAGGATTGTATTCAATTTCAATTAATTCACCTTCATAAACAGGAACATCAAATGTGGCTGATGAGCCTGATGCTAATGTAAGATCGATATAAAGTGGGGCTCCATCAATGTAGATCTCAAGCCAGCCACCATTCCATCCGTCTCCGTATGAATCCATCAGTTCGACAGACCAGAAACAGCCAACAAAGTTATCGATGGTAATCGAGTAGCTATCATTAGTTGGATCCCAGTCATTCAGTAACATTGTATATGCATCGATTGTATGTAGGCCACCAGCAGAAACATCGGCCTGAGTATTAAATATGTAAGTTGCTGATCCAAATGCCGGAATTGTATCCATGTAAGTCTCAACTACTGCAATCCCTCCGTCAACACTATATGCAACGTCGAAATTATATATATCAGAGGCACCATAATTCATGATGTCAACTGTTACGTCCTGTGGAGCATATAAGAATGCTCCTGTTGTTGGACTGGTAATATCGGTAACACCGGCATTCCAGGCAGGATACACACATGATCCATCGTCCCATGTTGCTGTTGGATCGTAATTCGTTGCATTACTGTCCATACATCCGTAAAGTATCAATGTTCCTGTAATGTTCAGGTTAAAACTACCATAGTTTGAACCATAACCGTATACTTTTGCAAAATACGTTCCGGCTGATAGGAATGGGTAGTCAACCTGCGATTGTAATCCACAGTAGTCATCTTCGTAACCAATCATCGTTCCTCCACATGCATCATATATGTCAAGTTTTGTGTCGAAATTTGTTCCGTTACACAAGGAAACTGATACCATTTCATAATCGCCATCCAAAGTAAAGCTATACCATTCAACATCATAAGCAGCAACAGTAGCACTATTTACAGCAGGATCGTTAATAAATCCATAGTCAATGGCAAGTGAACATGAGTCGCCCATATAATAACATGAGGCATCGTCAACGTTAGCCAAATTGTAGTAATTAACTGCTGTTGGATCAGTACATCCCCAAACTGCTGCATCGGCTGTAATTTCTAGAGTATAGTCTCCGGTTGCACCGGCAGAAGCGTAAACTTTCGCATAATAAACACCGGCAGTTAAATAGGCCATTTCTATTTCTGATTGTGTTCCACAGAAATCATCATTTATTTCAAGATAGTTGAGAGCAGAGCAATCGTCCCAGAGTTCAAGTTTTGTATCAATAGTAGATCCACAAAGTGAGAAGTTTACATTGGCATACTCGTCATCGAGGGTAACCATGTACCAAACTTCTTCGTCTGCAGCCAGGGTTGCAGTTATAGATGGATCGTTTACAAATCCATAGTCAAGAGCTGCACTACAAAGCGATCCGGGAACCGGTGCCAAACAATTTGAATATCCTACATAGCCCGTGTCGGCAGGTGTACCGGAAACTCCATCAGAAAATACAGCGGTTCCATTTGCATCATAAATGATATAAGAATTTTCATATGACCAACCTCCGGGGGTATAAACAGTAATAATTTCACTGCCGTGATACATGTTAAAAGTAAAGGTTGCAGGGCCATTTCCTGTTGATAGTGTAATATCATCAAGGACAACTATTCCATCAACTAAAACATCTAAATTGCCTCCATTCCAGCCATCGCCATATGAATCGAAGAGGTCGATGGTGTAATCACACGATGGGCATGAGGCAAAACCCGCAGATCCACCTGCACCTGGTTGTCCGCTTAGTCCATCAGAATAAAATAGATTTCCTTCGGCATCATAAATATAATATGAGTTTTCGTAAGCCCAACCATCACCAGCGGAGAATGTAAATATTTCAGGTCCGTTTCCTGAAGCTAAGGTTATATCTTGTAAGACAGGGACACCACCTACTGAAATTGTAAGTAAGCCACCGTTCCATCCATCACCATATGAGTCGTATAATTCAACTGTATAATCGCACGACGCGCCTGAAGGTTGATCCATTGTTGTGAATTGATAAATATCACATCCTGTGGCACTTCCTGCTCCGTTGTAAGGCACGATTTGCCAATAATATGTTGATGAGTAGTTTAATCCGAGGAAGGAATAAATATTTACATCTCCGAGATCAAGATTTGTATAAAGATTTGTTGGCGGATTGTCGGTACCAATATTCAGATAATAGCCTTGAGCACCATAGACACCTGTCCATGTTAAATCTCCATCCACACCAACCGGTGCTGCACTGTCAGCAGGGGCTATTAATGTTGGACATCCTGGTGCTCCCATAGTTGTGAATTGATATATATCACAACCGGCCGCGGTTCCATTAGCATTATATGGAGACACCTGCCAGTAATATGTGGTGTTATAACTTAATCCTGTAAGAGAATAAGCAAGTGTATCACCAACATCCATTGCATTGTAAATGTTTGTAGGTGGATTGTCGGTACCAACACTTAAATAATATCCTGTTACAGATGCTGATGCATTCCAGGTAAGGTCAACATCAATAAATACGTCGAGAGCACTGTCAACTGGCATACTTAGGTTGGCGCAAGCTGGTGGTGCACCGGCATCAAATATGCTTATATCATCGAGTAATAGATCATTATAATAATCGTCCGAACTACCACCTGATTCGGCGTGAAACCTTAACCTTACCATACCTGAACCATAGGAATAGTTTGACAGGTCGTAAGAATATTCTGTCCATCCACCATTGTCCTCATAAATGGTTGCAACTGTATCCCAATCTGCGCCATCATATGCTTCAACATAAAGATAATTTAGAGAAGAACTATTAGTATTATGGCTAAATAAATAGAATGATAAATATGGGCTGTATAATAAAGAAACATCAATATCAGGTCCTTCTAATACTACAAAATCATCACTGCTTGAAAAATCGACCCAGGTAAAATATCCACCATTTCCGGTATGATCATCGGCATATTGAGCGGCGTATCCGGCAGCTCCTAACTGACCAAAAGCCCAGGGTCCACCTGTGTTTGCATACTGTGTCCAGGATAATGGGGTAGATCCGGCATCGAATGTTTCAGCAAAGGGAGCAACAAATGCCGCACAGGCAGTAGTAAAGGTATTCGGGCCTGCCCATGTACTGGCAACACCTCCACAGTCGGCTCTTACATACCAGTCATAATCGGTCGAGGCAGTAAGACCTGTAACTGTATACGGATTTGATACACCTGTATATGTTGGTGTACCTGTTGGTGCAAATCCCGCAGGGCCGAACTCAATATCCCAAAGTGTTGCGCTACCTCCTTCGGTCCATCCTAAATCTGCTGAAGTAGCAATTACCGAGCTCGTGAGTAAATCGGTAGGAGCCGGACAACTTGGTGGAATATAAGTAATATTAAGTGTCATTGATAATGTAATCATATCGCTATATACATCTTCATCGACCGATTCAAGTGTTACGGATGTAATGGGCAAATATGATGTCAGGTCATATCCTGTTTGGTTACACTGATCGACAGCAATTTGATTCCCATTAACATAAATATTATAGCTATACCAACTGGTACAATAACTACCAATGGTTGCATCCATTGTCATAGCAGTTATTGTTCCTCCTCCCGTACAAGGGAAAGAGGTGGCTGTTACTGTTGTTGGATCACTATCATATCCTGATGCTGTAAATACATCGGAACATATAACCGGGGGAGGTGTATAGGTAATATTTAGAGTTAGGTCTAATGTTATTAAATCAGAATAAACATCTTCATCAACAGATTGGATTGCTACAGATGTTATCGGCAAGTAAGAACTTAAGTCATAACCTGTTTGGTTGCACTGATCTGAAGCTATCAGGTTTCCATTGACATAAATATTATAACTATACCAGCTTGTACAGTATGAACCTATGGTTGCATCTAAAGTAATAGCCGTAATTGTACCTGCTCCAACGCATGGGAAAGTATCAATAGTTACTGTAACAGGATCGCTATCGTAGCCACTTGCCGAGCCTGTTTCTGTACATGTGTCGGCTGAAACATTTGTGCTATACACGGAAAACAGTGCAAGTACAAATAAATTTATCAACCATGATTTTCTAAGTAAATTTTTCATCCTCATAATTAATTATTTTAGTTAATCATATTTTTTATAATCCTATATTGCTTCGCGGTTTTATTGTGGACTAAATTAAACATTTCTTGCAGAATAAACAACCCGCTCGAAATTAATTTTGCCGTAGTGAAATACTCAGACCGTTTTGTAATTCTGAATATTAAAGTCAAAAGAAAACAAGCTGATAATGGATAATTGATTTTCAGGTATTTTCATAATACATTCAATGAAAGTAAGCAAATCTGATGTGTGAATATCTCATTGATAATTCATCCTCAGAACAGGTATATTTTCTGAAAAAAAACGGAACCATTCCTAAATATTCAGTGTTTTCGGTACATGTCAGATGCAATTTTCATCAACTATTTGAAATCTGTTAAATATTGCAGGTATCTTTGTTCGCAGAAACAAGAATCTATCTTTAATTTGAAAAACTAAATGAGATTTGTTTTAAATTCGGATTTTAAACCTACAGGCGATCAGCCTGAAGCCATAAGACAACTGGTGGATGGATTGACATCCGGTTCAAAATTTCAAACTTTGCTTGGTGTTACAGGATCGGGTAAAACCTTTACAATTGCCAATGTAGTTGCCGAAATTAATAAACCTACGCTTGTATTAAGTCATAATAAAACTTTGGCAGCCCAGTTGTTTAGCGAGTTTAAACAATTTTTTCCTGATAATGCAGTTGAGTATTTTGTTTCATACTACGATTATTATCAACCCGAAGCTTATTTACCTGTAACTGATACTTATATTGAAAAAGATCTCTCCATAAACGATGAAATAGAAAAACTGAGGTTAAGTGCTACATCTGCTTTGCTATCAGGGCGAAAGGATGTAATTGTAGTTTCATCGGTATCATGTTTATACGGAATAGGAAATCCAGATGATTTTCATGCTAATGTAATCCATATAAAAAAAGGCCAGCTCATTAGCAGGAATAAGTTTTTACATCGCCTGGTTGAATCGTTGTATTCACGAAATGAGGCGAGTTTTAACAGGGGAAACTTCAGAGTAAAAGGCGATACAGTTGAGGTTTTTATTGCTTATGGCGATATCGGTTACAGAATTTTGTTTTGGGGCGATGAAATTGAAGAATTGGCTTCGTTCGACCCCTTAAACGGGCATACCATCGAGAAACATAACGAACTTATTATATATCCGGCCAATATTTTCGTAACCACGAAAGAGCGTATGCAATTAGCCATTCATCAAATTCAGGATGACATGGTAAAACAAGTCGGATTCTTTAAGGAAATTAATAAATCGTTAGAAGCTAAGCGGATCGAGGATAAAGTTACATATGATCTTGAAATGATAAGAGAGTTGGGGTATTGCCCGGGCATTGAGAATTACTCGCGGTATTTCGATGGTCGAAGTGCAGGAACACGGCCTTTTTGCCTTGTCGATTATTTTCCTGATAATTTTCTTACTGTTATCGATGAAAGCCATGTATCGCTTCCGCAGATACGAGCTATGTATGGTGGCGATCATTCAAGAAAACAAAATTTAGTTGAATACGGATTTCGACTTCCTGCAGCACTTGATAACCGGCCTTTAAAGTTTGAAGAATTTGAAAACCTGATGAATCAGGTGATTTACGTTAGTGCCACACCTGCCGATTATGAGCTGGAAAAATCGGAGGGTGTGATTGTTGAACAACTGATAAGGCCAACCGGATTACTCGATCCGGCTATTGAAGTAAAACCAACACTTAATCAAATTGATGACTTACTTAACGAAATAGATATCCGGATAAAACGTAATGAGCGAATTTTAGTTACTACACTCACAAAAAGGATGGCCGAAGAGCTTGCGAAATATTTTACCAATATCGATATATTATGTCGTTATATTCATTCTGATGTTGACACACTTGAGCGAATCGAAATATTGGATGGATTACGAACAGGAAAATTTTCAGTTTTAATAGGCGTTAACCTCCTGCGCGAAGGCCTTGATTTACCTGAAGTTTCGCTTGTTGCAATTTTAGATGCCGATAAAGAAGGATTTCTGAGATCAACACGGTCGTTAACACAAACAGCGGGCAGGGCAGCACGAAATATCAATGGAAAGGTAATCATGTATGCCGACAAAGTAACTGATTCGATGCAAAAAACAATTGAAGAAACTGGCCGTAGACGCGAAAAACAACTTCGTTTTAATGAGAAACATAAGATATTGCCCACACAAATAGTGAAATCGAAGCGACCAATTATGTCTGGCTCAGTCATCCAGCCAAAAGCTTATGCGGGTCCGGAAGAGGTAACAATAGCTGCTGATCCGGTGGTGAGATATATGGACAAACCTGCTCTTATGAAAACAATTGAGAATGTTAAGTCGAAGATGAAAAAGGCTGCCAAGGAACTCGATTTTATCGAAGCTGCAAGACTCAGGGACGAAATGTACGAACTGGAGAAATTATATCGTGAAAAACAGTAATCAACTTTCATCGAACCATTTAAACATTAACATGAAACTCATCCAACTTTTTCATATTTTCGCCAAAAAATAGATATGAAAACAGAAATCAAATTATATTTAATTGTCCTGCTTATGGCCTTAAATTCATGTTGTGTTATTAACAGAAGCCAGAATCAATCCACAACAAAAACTGCTGATCGAATGGAGTTGTTGACACCTACTATAAAACCAGGTTTTTTCGCTGACAAGAAAGATATGACATATAGGATAAGCAATGCTTATCTTAATGATACCATTCTAACGATTGGTGTTGAATTTTTTGGTGGATGTAAGGAGCACGAATTCGACTTGGTTTTTAATGGCTTGTATAAGAAAAGTTTACCTCGAAAAGCTGACCTTTTCATTGTACATGAAAGTAATGGAGATACATGTAAATCAGAAGTAAAGAAAGAGGTTTATTTTAATTTAACGCCAATTATCGGAACTCAGAAACAGGCCGTAGATTTTACTATTGTTGGGTTTGACAGTGTGGTTAAATATAAAGGGAATCTAAAGTGACAGGGTGAATTTTAGTCTGAATCTTAATGAATATCAAACGATTCGTAATTTACAAGGTTGCCTTCATTAATAATTATGTTATCTACTTTTGATCCCGGAGGCCCTTGTTTACACCAGTTTACGAAATTATTCAAATCTTTTTCAATGCCTTCAGCTTCAATATACAGGGTTCCGTTATGTTCATTCCTTACAAATCCTGTAATATTTTCCTCATAGGCTTTAGTCATTGCAAGGAAACGAAATCCAACACGAATTACATTTCCTGTGATTAAAATATTTAAATGTTTTTTTATCGGTAGTTTTTGCATGGGCGTAATTGCATATTCAACGGTAAACTTTGTTATTAAAGTATTCCAAAAGCCGAAAATAATTTTGTCTTATTCGATTTAAGTTTATACTCTGTAATTATCCCACCTTTAGGATTTGTGTTGCACCATTCAACAAAATCGTTGATTTGTGCTTCCTTTCCTTCAGCTTCGATTGAATAGAGACCGTCGCCTAAAAATTTTACAAATCCGTCGATCTTGCATTCAGTTGCAATTTGCATCGCATAAAATCCAAATCCCGAATTTGCTTCCTTCACTTTTATTAGTAATGTAACTTTATACATAACATTTACATTTAATATGTTAAGATTCTTGCTTTAATAAATTAAATAGTTACTGGATTTTGTATTAAGTACAGCAAATGCTGTCAATATCAATTTGATTAAACAATTCCCTCCTTATCAAAAAAAAATAACTATTATATACATTCCTTAGTCAGATACAAAAATACAAAATTTCTTCTAATGTAAAGATTTATAAACAAAATTTACAGATAGCTATGCTGCGTATTATAAATAAAAGATATACAGCCTAATAGAGCAACTTGTTGTTTAAAAAGAACCTGAATATTAAATTGAAATAATTAAGTGATTAAATACCTGTTATGAAGATTTAGCTATGTTTCCACAAATCTATCATTTCGAGGTTGACTTCCTCCTCGAAAAACATTTCTGAAATTTTCTCAAAAAGTTCTGTATAATCTGAAACATAAAACTGATGTACCGGATTCTCATCAATATTTGAAAGATCTTGATGATTTAAATATTGTTTAAGTTGATTAGCAACAATTTGACCCGAATCGATAACTTTTAGATTAAAGTTATAATATTTCCGGATTTGATTTTTGATGATAGGGTAATGTGTGCATCCGAGTATTAATGAGTTGATCCCCTCTAATTGCTCATTTGACAGATACGACCTGATTATGGCATTGCTAATATCATCATAAACAAATCCTTCCTCAATCATGGGGGCAAGCAAAGGTGTTGCAAGGGAAACTACTCTTGCTTCAGGTTTACGCTCAAGAATTTTTCGCGCATAGGTTCCACTGTTAATAGTACCTTTTGTTCCTATCACTCCAATTTTAGAATATTTTCGCGATGATGAAATAATATCCACAACCGGATCGATAACATTAAACACCTTTATTTTGTCGCCGACTATATCCTGAACGGTTTCAAAAGCTTGTGCCGAGGCAGTATTGCATGCTATTAAGATAACTTTGCAATTTTTTTCCAGTAAGAATCTGGCAATATGTTCCGAATAGTATTGTATTGATTGAGTAGATTTGTCTCCATAGGGCAAGTGTGCTGTATCGCCAAAATAGATCATACGTTCCTGAGGAAGAAGGTTTTTGATAGCACTTGCAACGGTAAGCCCACCAACTCCTGAATCAAATATTCCAATTGCCTGACTCTTATCTGTCATAATTGTTTTTTTGTAAAAATAGTGAAAACAAAAAAACCACCTCAAAGGAGATGGTTTTTCGTGCAATATTTTATATTCTGTTATTCACTGGCAGGTGCTGGTGTAGTAATACCTAACTCAGCTTTTACCAATGGTAATATGTCTTCGCTATCGGATGAAAAATACACTACAGCACCCACACCAACATCAAAAATGTAAGTATAGCCATTATCCTTTCCTACTTTCTGGATAGCTTCGTTGGCCCGGTCGATTATGGGTTGCAGCAGTTCGGCTTCTTTCATTTGATATTTATCCTGCGCATTCACGGAGAATTCCTGTATTCTTGCTTGCAGGTCTTGTAATTCTTTTTGTTTTGTTTCTTTAACTACCTCGTTGAGGGCTCCTTCCTGCTGCAAGTAGGTATTATATTTCGATTCAAATTCCTTTTGCATTGTTGCAAGTTGCTCCTCCAATTGGTTTGCATACGATTGAAGCTCTGCCTGAGCACTCTCCCTTTCAGGCATGATAGAAATTAATTCATTCGAATCGATATGCCCGAATTTAAATTTGTTTTGGCTGTATCCTGCAAATGAAGTGATTACAATAATAAGCGCAATGATAATACTACTGATATTTTTCATTCTTTTAATTTTACAAAATTTGCTGCAAATATATAATTATTTGAACTTGGACATGGTATTTTTTTTTGGCTCTGCGTTATTTGCACCTAAAGTACTAATTTTTATAGCCAAGCTTTTCAAGAACGTCATCGCTTTTGTCGTATTTCGGGTCGGTGTATAGCATACTGAGGCCACCGGCTGCAGTGTCGAAAATTAATGCATAGTTTCCTTCCTCGGCAATTTCCTTAACAGCATTAAAGATATCATCCTGGATAGGCTTTATTAACTCCTGACGTTTTTTGTAAAGATCGCCGTTTTTACCAAAATATTTCTTTTGCAGGTCTTTTGCATCTTTTTCCCGATTAATGATGTCGTTTTCTCGTTTAATTTTCATTTCCTCAGTAAGAAGGACTTTTTCGGCCTGAAAATCTTTGTACATTTTATCGATTTCTGAATAGATTGCTTCAATTTCTTTTTGCCATGTAATCGAAAGCTGATCGAGTTGATCCTGTGCCGATTCATAGGTAGGTATATTTGAAAGGATATACTCGGTATCGACAAATGCATACTTTTGTGCGGATCCAAAGCTTATAGCTGATATTAATACAGCAATTGTGAACATTACTTTTTTCATGATCGTTGTTGTTTTTAAGTTAAACTTCATTTCTTCTTCCGGCTTTCAATAATAGTACCATAATTTTTATCATAATTGATAAAAAAGTTTAAAATTGTTGTCCAATTACAAAATGGAACTGGCTCTTATTGGCCGATGGTTTATCGATAATATCATCGAAGCCATAACCCCAATCAACACCAAGCATTCCAAACATAGGAAGGAAAATTCTCATTCCTACACCGGCCGATCGTTTTACTTCAAATGGATCGAACTCACGGAAATCTGTCCAGGCATTACCTCCTTCGAGAAATACAAGCCCGTACAATGTAGCCTGAGGATTTAGCGAAATCGGATATCGTAATTCGAGTGTATATTTATTGTATAAATTTCCTCCGTTGTATGGGGTTAGTGATCCATTATCGTACCCACGCAAGGCAATGGTTTCCCTGCCATAAAGATTATATCCCGATAATCCATCTCCACCTACATAATATCCTTCGAAAGGTGAGCGGGCATCTTCGTTGAAATATCCCAGAAATCCAAAATTAACTTTTGCATTTAAAACCAAATCACCGGCCAGTCTTTCGAACCATGATGCCTTAAAAGTCCATTTGTGATATTCGATCCATTGGTATTTTTCCTGATCGTCTAATTGAGAATAATCTTTACCATTTATGAGCGAATAAGGAGGAGTCACCTGGAGGCTGAGTGAGAAATTCGATCCTCGGCGGGGATAAATAGGTTGGTCGACAGAATTTCTTGCAAAGGTTGAGGTTAAACTGAAATTATTTGCCTTGCCGTTTGCAAACAGGAACGAAGACCAATTACTTAGATCATATATCTGAAAACTTAATTCGTTGTATAATGTAAAGAAATCATCGGGCCACTTAAGTCTTTTACCAAGGCCTAAGGCAAATCCGGTAATTTGTATTGCCTGACGTGCCGGATCACCCTTGTCGCGTCCATCTGATTGAACAGTATGATAAAGTGAAACTGTTAAGGAATTAGGTTTTTTCCCGCCCAGCCAGGGTTCTACAAATGACATATTATAAGCCTGATAATATACACCATTCGATTGAGCCCGGAGGCTTAGCCGTTGCCCATCGCCGGAAGGCAAAGGACGCCATGCATCGCTTTTTAAAAAGTTCCTTGCCGAGAAATTGTTGAAAGTAAGACCTAATGTCCCAACAATCATTCCGGCACCCCAGCCACCCGAAAGTTCAATCTGGTCAGATGGTTTTTCCTCTAATGTGTATTCAATATCTACTGTTCCTGCAACAGGATTAGGAATGGGATTTACGCCAATGTTCTCAGGATTAAAATATCCAAGTGTTGCCAGTTCGCGATGTGTACGGATTATATCAGACCGGTTATATAATTGACCTGGTTTTGTACGGACTTCACGCCGGATTACGTGTTCATTGGTTTTTGTATTTCCTTTAATAATAACATTATTGATTGTTGCCTGCTTTCCTTCGTAAACCTGCATTTCGATATCAATACTATCTTTATCGACCAGTACCTCAACAGGATTAATATTTGAGAAGAGATAACCATCGTCCTGATACAATGAGAAAACGCCCTGTTGTTCAACATAAATTTTCTCTTCGAGTACACTTTGATCGTAAATATCGCCCTTGCGGATTCCAAGCAAAGCGCCTAAATATTCGGAGCTGTATTTGGTATTTCCTGTCCAGGTAATATTCCGGAAGAAAAACTGGTTTCCTTCTTCGATTTTTATAAACAGGCTAAGTGTGTTGTCGTCGTTGTGTGCAAGCGAGTCTTTAAGAATCACTGCATCGCGATAACCAAGTTCATTGTATTTAGTAATTATATTCTTTTTGTCTTCTTTGTAATTGCCCTCAATATATTTCGATGCTTTAAAAACATTGTACCAGGTTTTGCGCTTGGTATCTTTCATTGCCCTTCGTAATTTTTTGTCAGGGATAATGGTATTACCTACAAAATATATTTCCCGGATTTTAACTTTTTCATTTTTTCTGATATCAATATTCAAGATAACATTGTTGACCATGCTTGTATCATCAAGTTGTTGAATATCAACTTCTATATTGTAGAATCCTTTATCGATAAAGAAATTCTTAATCGTATTTCTTGTGTTGTTGATGATATTATCGGTAACCTGGCTTCCTTTCACGAGCTTTACCTGCTCTCGTAAATCGTCGGCTTCATGTTTTTTTACTCCTGTAAATCTGAATTTTGACAGACGCGGACGTTCCATCAACTTAAAATCGAGGAAGATTTTATTGCCAACAACTTTCGAAGCGTATAATTGCACATCGGAGAATAATCCCTGGTCCCAAAGTTTAGTGATTGCTTTTGTCAGCTTATCGCCCGGAACCATTATTTTATCACCAACACTAAGACCGGTAAGATGTACCAAAACATCGTGGTCCAAGTATTTTACACCCGACATGGTTATTCCACCAATTTCCATTTCTGTGGGTTTCTCATAATCGATACCCGACGATCCTGTTTTTATTGAATACTGGCCGGTGGTGAGGTATGAAATGGAGCTGAATAAAAGAATTAAGAGAAATTTATTGTGCATTATCTGACTGGCTGTTTAATTGTTCACTTGTTTTACCAAACCGGCGTTCTCTTTTCTGAAAATCAATTATGGCTTCGTAAAGATCTTCTTTTTGATAGTCGGGCCAATATTTTGGGGAGAAATATAGTTCGCTGTAAGCTATTTGCCATAATAGGAAATTACTTATACGGTTTTCGCCACTTGTTCTGATAAGTAGCTCCGGGTCGGGTATTCCTGATGTTGTAAGGTGTTGACTAACAAAATTGTCGTTAATATCTTCAATGTTTATATCATTGTTTTTTACCTTCTCGCTAATTTTTTTTACAGCGTTTACTATTTCCCATCGCGAGCCGTAACTCAGTGCCAGTATCAGGTTTAACCCTGTATTTCCGGCTGTGGACTGAATTGCATCCATCAATTTATTATACACTTTTGAAGGCAAGTTTTCCAGGTCGCCAATGGCTAATAAACGCACATTGTTTTTCATTAGTGTTTTGGTTTCGGTATTTATTGTTGTCAATAATAATGACATTAATGAATTGACCTCATTTTCAGACCTGTTCCAGTTTTCCTTCGAGAAAGTATATAGTGTAAGATATCCAATCTGCAATTCTGCTGATGCTTCTACTACCCGCCTGACAGAGTCGGCTCCTTTCTTATGACCGAAAATACGTGGTTTGCCTTTGCTTTTAGCCCATCGCCCGTTACCGTCCATAATAATTGCAATATGTCCGGGTAGTTTATCTTTATTTATTTGATCTTTAATGTTTTCCATTTCTATTCAACCATATCGATTTCCCCATAAGCGGGGCATCTGTAGCGTTTGTAGGCAAACTTGTATGCAATAAATACACCGGTAAACACATAAAAGTCGTTTCGATAAAAAAGTGATCGTTGCCTGTATAATTCTGCTGTTTTATCATTAAGGAACTCTTCCTGTAGTGGATCAGTTTTGTATTTTCCAAGGCCGTCTAATTCGTCGGAAAAGGTGTTTCGCCAAACCCATTCACATCCGGCGCTCATTCGTTCGCTAATGTTAACTTTAAATCCAATGCCAAAAGGAATTGTCATGGTATTCTCAACCTTGTCGCTTAGTGAAGTCATATAGGACAATCCAGCGGTTACGTATGGGGCAAAATTGTATTTTGCACTTGTTGTGATATAGGGAAGAAAATTGAATTCTGCCGAAGCTCCAATATCTATTATTTCAAGGTGAAACGAATGATTTCGTAACTGATGGAAATCGTAATCGGAACTGCTATCGCTTCCGGTTAATTTTCCATAGTACACATTGCCACGGAGCGACCATCGAAGGTTGTATACATGTCGGTAAAAAACACCAAAGGCAGGTAATGTTTCGCGAAACTGTATTGTTGGATTGATTTCGCCCAAATAATATGATCCGCCGGCAAAAACACCAATATCACCCTTTTTTTGTCCATGTATTAGGTGTGATACAAGAAGCAAAAAAAGTAATCCAATGGTTTTATTCATCCCTTTTATCAATTTCTGAATTTTAAAGCTTTATAATTTAACTAATTATACCTACAAAATTGAGCGCCCAAAAATAGCAAATTCTTAATCAGTTTAAAACAATCGGTTAATTGCTTTTGTCCATTCCCCACATAAGTTTATTTCGCAGAGTACTGAAAAAACTTTGGTTGTCAAGATTTATTATTTTAACCATAAAATCGGCCCTCGTTACTTCCAGTTCAACCGACGTGTCGAACGTTTCGCTACGATGGTCAAGCGAAGCAAGAAACGAGTTAATCCTGCCCTCAACGCGAAACCGAATTACATGTCGGTCAGGTATTACGATTGGTCGCACTGTTAAATTATGTGGCGCGATAGGTGTTATTATAAAATTGTTTGAGTTTGGCAACACTATTGGCCCGCCTACGCTAAGCGAATAAGCTGTCGATCCTGTTGGTGTTGAAACGATAATTCCATCGGCCCAGTATGAATTCAAATATTCGTTGTTTACAAAAGCGTGGATGGTTATCATTGATGCTGAATCCTTTTTGTGGATGGTAAATTCGTTAAGAGCAAAATTATTGGTGCCAAACAGGTTGTTTTTAGTATTTAGGTTTATTACAACACGTTCCTCTATTTTATATTGTTTCTGAAGAATATTCTCCATTGCTGTTGTAAGCTCTTCTTTTGCTATATCAGCCAAAAAACCAAGCCGACCGGTATTTATTCCGATAATCGGGATGTCTGTTGCTTTTACATAAGGTATGGTTTCGAGAAATGTTCCATCTCCCCCAATTGAT
>CAYLZH010000084.1:0-17082 GCA_964388245.1 uncultured Bacteroidales bacterium | reverse complement strand
TAAACTTTTCGGTATCCTGCCATTTTTAATGGATTCGGAACGTAGCCTGCGACCAACAATTCGTTCTACCATGTTGCCAATTTCAAGGACTTTGTCGACATCAAGACCGGTATCGATGCCCATTTCGTCCATCATAACCACCATGTCTTCGGTACTGACTAAACCAACAATACTTGGATCTTTATAATAGTAAGAACCGGTTCCGGATACTGGAACACCACTGACGAAGTTGGCAGGTTGTCCTCCCAAACCTCCAAATGCAGATTCATAGTTGGTCATTCCTGCTTGCAGGGCAGCCAGTACATTTGCATTCCCCCAACCACGGGTAACATGGAAGTGTACGATGTGTTTGGCCGGATCCTGGAAATGGTCCATCAGCATTGAGAAATACCGGTACACCCTGTCGGGTGATGCTGAACCGTCATGGTCGGCATGCTCCACATCGGTAGCGCCAATATCCAGCCAACGTTGCGAAAATTCAACAGCTTTTTCCAGTTCTGTAGGGCCTTCGATAGGGCAGCCCCAAATGGTGCTTACAGTCCCGTTTACTTTCATTCCCGCATCACGGGCTTTGGGAATCCATTCTTCACACATCTTCCAGTAGTCGGCCAGAGAAAGTCCGGAGTTTTTCCGGTGGTGCGATTCGCTGGTCGAAACCATTACTAATATCCTGTCGGGACCATAGCCATCTTTATAGGCTTGAATTGCACGTTCGATTGCCCGTTCGCGAATAGTAACTGCAGTTAGCTTAACATCATCAATCAGGCCTTTAACCTTTTTGCTTTTTCGGATTCCTTTGAATAGATCATCTGCGTCTTTAAACTGGGGCATCCCTTTAGGATTACCAAAATTGGTTACTTCCAAATGTTTAAAACCTGCCAGGATGGATTGCTCCAGAACCCATATCTTGGCTTCAGTTGGAATAAATATTTCTTCATGCTGAAAACCGTCACGAACTGTGATGTCTCCAATTGTTACTTTTTTAGGATAATTTAATTCTGCCATATTCTTGTTTGTTACGTTTTAGTAATTTCGTGTTTAAAGTTTCATTTCAGGGATATCTCCTTTGATTACCAAATCACCTTCGGTGGCCTTTTGAATTTCTTCAACTGAAACCCCCGGAGCTCTTTCCAATAAGATAAAAGCTTCGCCAGTAACTTCGAGTACTGCAAGATTGGTCACAATTTTTTTCACACATTTTACACCGGTTAGTGGTAAGGTGCATTTTTTGAGGATTTTCGAGTTTCCAGCTTTATCGGTGTGCTGCATGGCCACAATAATGTTTTTTGCGGCAGCTACTAAATCCATTGCACCACCCATACCTTTTACCAGTTTGCCGGGTACTTTCCAACTTGCAATATTTCCGTTTTGGGCAACCTCGAAAGCCCCCAAAACAGTAAGGTCGACATGACCGCCACGGATCATTCCAAAACTTTCGGCCGAGTCGAAAAAGGAAGCCCCGTCAATATATGTTACTGTTTGTTTTCCTGCGTTTATCAGGTCAGCATCTATTTTATCTTTTGTAGGGAAAGGGCCGATTCCTAACAGGCCGTTCTCTGAGTGTAAGGTAACTTCCATACCATCAGGAATATAGTTGGCAACTAGAGTAGGAATCCCAATGCCCAGGTTTACATAATAACCATCCTGAAGTTCCTGAGCAATTCTTTTTGCTATACCATTTTTATCTAAAGACATATTGTTAAGTTTAAGAGTTTAAAAGTTAATTAGTTTTATGTTTTCAGTCTCCAGTCCTCATTTTCCATTTGCAACTAACTTACTATAGACTGCTAACTGTAGACTGCCTACTAATCAGAAGTAGTGGCAAACTCAATTTGTTTCTTATAATCGACACCTTTGAAAATTCGTTGAACAAAAATGCCCGGAGTATGAATTTGATTCGGATCAAGTTCGCCAACCGGAACTAGTTCTTCAACTTCAGCAATAGTTATAAATCCTGCTGCTGCCATCATATTATTAAAATTATTGGCTGTATGTCTGTAGATCAGGTTGCCGGCAGTATCGCCCTTCCATGCTTTAACAATAGCATAGTCGGCACGGAGGCCAAGTTCCAGGATATGTTTTTTTCCATTGAACTCACGCACTTCTTTATCGCCCTGCACTTCGGTACCAAATCCTGCAGGAACAAAAAAGGCAGGTATTCCGGCACCTCCGGCCCTGATCCGCTCAGCCAGAGTTCCCTGTGGAATGAGTTCCACTTCTAATTCTCCACTAAACATCTGACGCTCGAACTCTTTGTTTTCGCCAATGTACGACGACATCATCTTCTTTACCTGGCTTTTGCGTAATAATTTACCAAGGCCTACATTGTCGATACCTGCGTTGTTCGAAATACATATCAGATTTGTTACGTCGGTTTCTACCAGGGCATCGAGGCAATTTTCGGGAATACCACACAATCCAAAACCACCAAGCATGAGGGTCATTCCGCTTTTTATTCCTTCGATGGCTTCATTTGCATTATTCACTACTTTTCGCATAGTTATCTATTTTTAGTTTAATTGATTTGATATTATAAAAAAACTGTTTGGGCAATACTCCAGGCTTCTGCAAAATTATCTCTGTCGATTTTTAAGGGGACATTATAGTCATGGAAAAATCCAAGCAGGTTTTTCATCTGCAGGTTGCCAACCAATTCAGCTCCTGTCATGGGACATCCTCCCATTCCGGTAAGCACGGCATCAAAGCATCGACAGCCATTGCAGAAGGCGGCTTCAATTTTCTGTCGCCAATGAATATGTTTTGTATGAAGGTGCAGCCCAAAATTCACCTTCGGAAATTCAGGTATCAATGTTTCAAACATGGTCCCCATTGATTCAACAGTTGACACACCTATAGTGTCGGAAAGATTAATTTCATAGGCTCCCTTATCTCTTAACTTAGTAACCCATTCGGCTACCAGGTCTACACTCCAGGGATCGTTGTAGGGATTACCAAAACCCATCGACAGATAGATCATCAATGTTTTGTTGGTTTTGTCGCACAACTCCAGCATCTCAACTGTTTGGGCAAAGGCCTTTTCGATATTCGAATTGATGTTCATTCGAAGAAAAGTATCCGAGATCGAAAATGGAAAACCAATGTAACTAACCTTTTCATATTGGCTTGCCTCCTTTGCCCCACGCATGTTTCCAACAATAGCAAGCAATTTTGTTTTGGTTTCACTTAAGTCCAAATGATCGAGTACCTCGGCAGTATCGCGTAATTGAGGAATAGCTTTAGGCGATACAAAACTACCAAAGTCGAGTATGTCGAAACCTACTTTTAGCAGGGCGTTGAGGTATTTAATTTTCTTTTTGGTTGGAACAAAACGATCCATGCCCTGCATTGCGTCGCGTGGACAATCTGTTAACCTTATATCCTGACCTATTGATTTTAATGCTCGTGGCATATTATATCAGATGTATATGTAGTTATTTAATGCTAAAAAAATCGCTACATAGATACAAAATCTTTTCAAATTTTTGGATATAAGTAAGCAAGAATTTGAGCTCTCAAACTGCACACAATTGATTCTCTTGATAATGTATTGAATCTATCAGTGTGACGATAAAGATTACTCCTTTTAGTGGATCAAAATCATACTTATAATGTCCTGTCACACTATGCTATGACTAACCTGTTTTGCCGGAACTACTCAACTTAGATTTCCTAATCTTCATCATAATTTATTACAATCTATGCTATGTACCTGCTTGTGATAAGCTATTATGAAGGATTATTCTAATAGAAGCAGGAAATATTATTCAATCTGATTGCGGAAGTTATTTTGAAGCTTACTCAGAGCTACATTCACATGAAGGATAATCTTTTCTTCGATTAGTGAATCACCGCCCGAATTGGTTTCGCCCAACATAACGCGCAACAGGTTTGGTTTTTCCCCTTATTTGTTTCCAACAACGTAGCCTATCTTTTCAGTATTAAAATTGATTTTATCGGTGAATTGGACAGCCAGTGCTGCAAGGATACCTGCACCGGTTGGGGTGGTGGCTTCGAAAGGAATATCCTCTTTTACAACCGGAATGTTCTTTAGGATTTCCATGGTTGCGGGAGCGGGGTTTTTATAATTGATTCTTGTAAAAACATCTATCCTTCTGATAGCCATCGGAACAACAACAGTAAAGCTTACAAAATATACCCCTTGTGGATTATGGAATTTAAAGTTCCGGCTCATTGGCTAAAGATAGTACTTGCTAAACCACGTGAGGGTACGCGCGGCAGCAGGGGGGATGATGTTGCTCCTCGGTGATTTTTAATATTCAGGTTGATTCCACTAATGCCAATACGCTGATCTTCTTTGATATCAATTTCGTAACCGATTAAGTCGAGTTTTTAACTCTGTCTTCAAATATTCAGGATCGTCCCCAAGGTCTACCAAAGCACCCAGGTTCATATCGCCACTTATCACCGAGAAGCAGTCGCAATAAAGTGTTCTATTCATTTTCTCAGTTTTAATTCACTAACAAAATTAGCTATTAATTCCAGTAATATCCACAAGTCCCTCTTTACACTAACACCTGGGCTAATTGTATCGGAGTTTTCTGTTTTGCTGGTTATTGTTCTGGCTTAGAGACTCTAAATAGTATTTGCCGGAAAACTCATAGAACATAAGGATTTCCGGTAAGAAAGTATAATGAACAAGTCTTGCGAGACCTGATTGTCATGAATTTACTTTTGTAAATCACAGACAAGCAAGTTGAGCACACCTCAGATCCTGGCGTTTACTTGCAGAGTCTAAATAAGGTTTCATACATGGATTATATGATTTGGTTTATAAAAATGACCAATCCGTAGATTAGTTTTTTGTAATGTGTTATTATCGAATACTTTTGCTGCGTTGTTTTTAGATTTAAATATTTGAGAGATAAGATGCAACCTATTTAAAACTTTTTCATCTATGTAATGTCTAATAGGGAGATTAAATAAAATCAATAAAACATGATCAGAACTTTAACTATAATTCTTACAATATTAATGGCCGGTAGTATTAATGCCCAGGAATTTTATAATATGGATTCCATTCAGACTATCAATATTACTTTTACCCAAAGCAATTGGGACCAGCTTCTTGACAATGCCTATGCAAGCACCGGCGATTATATTATGGCCGAAAGTGTGGAGATAAACGGCGAGTTGTTCGATAGTGTGGGTGTTAAATATAAAGGCAATAGCACCTATCAGGCAAACCAAACAAAGAATCCATTCCACATTGAGCTTGACACTTATAAGGATCAGGACTACCAGGGTTATAAAGATATTAAGCTGGCCAACGGGGCAAAAGACCCATCGTTTTTGCGTGAGGTATTATCGTACCAAATTCTACGGCAGTACATGGATGCACCCCTGTCAAACTATGCAAATGTGTATGTAAATGGAAACTTGCTTGGTTTGTACACCAATTCAGAGTCCATCACCAAGACCTTTGTCAACAATCGATTTGGAAGCAAGGGCAATACGTTTATTAAATGCAATCCACCCGATGGTGCCGGACCTGGTACAAACGATTTACCCAATTTGGTTTACCTGGGACAGGATAGTAGCAATTACTACGATGCTTATGAAATGAAATCAGATGAAGGTTGGCAGGAACTGATAAACCTTTGTGATACTTTGACGAATAACATTGCAGATATTGAAAAAATGCTCGATGTAGACAGGGCTTTGTGGATGCTGGCTTTCGATAATGTGCTGGTGAACCTCGACAGCTATATTGGTGGATTTGCACAGAACTATTACTTGTATCGCGATGACAATAAACGATTCATCCCCATAGTTTGGGACCTGAACGAATCGTTTGGGCAATTTGCTATGACAGGATCAGGGCACCTTAACAGTACCTCACAGAAGCAGCAGATGAGCCACCTGCTGAATCTCAACGATAGCGATTATCCACTTGTTCAGAAACTGTTGAGCATACCCATGTACAAACGTATGTATCTGGCACATTTCAAAACTATATTGCTGGAGAATTTCGACAACAATTCTTACAATACTACAGCACAATCTTTACATGCAACCATCGATGCTGCTGTGCTGGCCGATGGGAACAAACTGTACAGCTATAATAATTTTCTGAGCAATATTACATCGGATGTAAACACAGGCGGAGGACCTGGTGGAGGAACATCTCCCGGGATTACCAATCTCATGAATGGCAGGAATAACTATTTGTTAGGATTAAGTGATTTTACCCAAACCGAACCCACTATATCAATTGTTACATTATCCGATACAATTCCTGTCATCAGTCAAACCATTACTGTTGCGGCCACAGTTACCGATGCCAATACAGTTTACCTGGGCTATCGTAATAATGTAAATACCCCTTTCGTGCGCACCGAAATGTTCGATGATGGAGCACACAACGATGGTGCTGCCAACGATGGGGTGTATGGCGTAGACATGGATGTTACAAATTATTTCATGCAATATTATATTTATGCTGAAAACAGTGGCATTGGGATGTTTTCACCTCAACGGGCCGAACACGAATATCACACAGTGAATGCAACTTTTGGCAGTGCCGGCGATTTGGTAATTAATGAGTTTTTGGCTTCGAACGATGCCAATACTGCCGACCAGGATGGCGAATTCGACGATTGGATTGAGCTATATAATAACAGTGCATCAGCTATTAACCTCGAAGGTTATTACCTGTCGGACAATGAATCGGACATGATGAAATGGACATTCCCGGCAGGATCAGAAATTAGTGCCGATGGTTATCTTATTATTTGGGCCGATAATGATGAGACCCAGGCAGGTCTTCATTCAAATTTTAAACTATCGTCGGCTGGAGAAAGTATTTATTTGTCGGATGCTTCAGGCACTATAATCGATCAAATTGCTTTTACCTCCCAAACAACCGATTTGTCATTTGCAAGAATTCCTAACGGGACAGGCAACTTTCAATCGGCTACCCCTACTTTTAACACAAACAATGAGTCGGTAGCCCAAGTTGAATTCATCAGTGCTGAACAAGTAGAAATTAAAGTATCACCTAATCCAGCAACAAATTCATTCCTTTTGGAGATTGGCCAAATCACTTCACCACAAAGTGAAGTCATAATTTATGACCTGAGAGGGATAATCGTATATCACGAGATGGTTTTTGAAAACCAAACAGTTGATTGTTCTGCATGGGCTCCTGGTATGTATATTGTCAGGGTTGGAGAATCTTACAGAAAGATTATTAAGCATTAGAGCTTGAATAGAGATATTGTAAAGCCACGAATTCTATTTTGAATTGAGTTCGTGGTTTTCTTGTTTTTGGTAAATTAGTGTCGATAGAAATAGTTATTCGTCGATAAAAATGTGGGGTTGAATTAATTTTATCTTGATAAATTTGTATGTTTACACATTTATATCATGATAAAAATGTATAGACAACGACTAGAACAACTAAAAATCTGGAAACAAAAGAACAATAGAAAACCTTTGATTGTACGGGGTGCAAGGCAGGTAGGTAAAACTTGGTTGCTGCAGAAGTTTGGTAAAACCCACTACAAAAATTTTCTATACGTGAACTTTGAGGACACTCCCCAATTGCAATCACTTTTTATTTCTGATTTTGACATACCAAGGATACTTAATGTTTTGGAAGTTTTTACTGGAGAGAAGGTACGACCCGGGGATACACTTATAATTTTAGATGAAATACAGGCGGCAAAACGAGCCTTAACCTCATTAAAGTATTTTTATGAGAAAGCACCTGAACTACACATAGTAGCAGCGGGCTCCCTATTGGGTATTAGTATGCCACACAAAACTTCTTTCCCGGTTGGGAAGGTCGATTTTCTGGATTTGGGCCCTTTGTCGTTTTCTGAGTTTTTAACAGCACTGGGAGAGCAAGGACTTGTTGAAACATTAAGAAACAGAGACTGGCCGAGCATTTCGATCTTTAAAGAACAGCTTATAGGGTATTTAAAATCATACTATTTTGTAGGTGGTATGCCCGAGGTGGTATCATCGTTTTCACAAAATCAGGATTGGGTTGAAGTACGAAGCATCCAAAAAAGCATTTTAACAGCATACGAAGCTGATTTTTCCAAACATGCTCCAAATAATTTAGTGGCAAGAATAAGAATGGTGTGGCAGAATGTTCCATCTCAGCTTGCAAAGGAGAATAAAAAATTCATGTATGGAAGCCTTAAGTCAGGAGCCAGGGCAAAGGATTTTGAACTTGCCATACAATGGTTGCTTGATGCCGGACTTCTATTAAAAATTGCCCGGATCACAAAGCCAGAGGTGCCTTTGATAGCTTTTGAAGAACTTTCCGTTTTTAAGCTCTTTTTGGTGGATGTTGGTTTGTTGACGGCCATGTCTGACATCCCTGTTAAAAGTCTGATTGAAGGAAACAATTTATTTCATCAGTTCAAAGGTGCCTTGACCGAACAATATGTTATGCAACAACTCATTGCCTCGGAACCAGAGAAAATATCATACTGGACAAATGAGCGAAGTACTAATGAGGTTGATTTTGTGGTTCAAAAAAGCGGAAACATTATACCCATTGAAGTAAAAGCTGAAATAAATGTAAAATCAAAAAGCTTCAGGTTCTTTTGCGAAAAATACAAACCCGGGCAGGCATTACGCCTTTCTCTCAGAGAATATAAAGATGATCCATGGATGACCAATATCCCGTTGTATGCAGTTGAGTACGCTTTGTCGTAATTGCGATCAAATTAGGCCTGTAAGAAAACAAAATATCCATATTATTGCGAAATTATTTTGCGATTGTAAACGATACCATTTATGTCGGTAAATTAAAAAATGCTTATGCCATTGGAAACATTTTGAGGAATGGTAATAGAATTATTTCCTGCTTTGATTGTTCCTTGTTTGATGGATTTGCCATTGATTGCAACATAACAAGCCACCCTCTTAGAGGGTGATGGTTTACTAATGAAAGCCACGTACCTGCCTTACTGGAAGGGTTCGTGGCTTTTTTGTTAATGAACATTGTTTCAAGTTTCATAAAAATTTTCTCATTTCAAAAAACAACAACTCAAACAATAGCTATTTGAATTTTTTAATCGATAGGCTGTTGACTTTTATAATTACCTATTGATTAATCTGGCTTATCCGTAGAGAATATCCCCTGGTTTATTGATCGTTTTTTCATCGTGCGCTTGCCCGCCGTATGTTTGTTTCCTATAAACCATAAAAGGACATCAAATGAAACTACCGTAGATCATTGTCAATTATTGGCAAAAAGAATTCCAGCACACCTACCTGACCGAACCACAATATTAATCTTTAAAAACAGCATTATGAGAATTAGACTATCAGCATTGTTGCTTATTCTGTTCGTGAATAGTTACGCCCAGGATTTCTACGACATAAACACCATCCAAACCATAGAAATAAACTTTTCGCAAAACAATTGGGACTACCTTCTTGATGTTGCTTATTCCACTACGGGCGATTACATAATGGCCGACAGCGTAACCATCAACGGGCAGGCCTTCGACAGTGTGGGTGTTAAGTACAAAGGAAACAGCACCTACAATGCCAACCAAACCAAGAACCCTTTCCATATTGAATTGGATACCTACAAAGACCACATCTACGAGGTTTATACCGATATAAAGCTGGCCAATTGCTATAAAGACCCTTCGTTCTTGCGCGATGTGCTTTCGTATCAAATTCTCAAGCAATACATGGATGCACCACTGGCCAATTTTGCCAAAGTATATGTAAACGGCAGTTACATTGGATTGTACAGCAATTGCGAGTCGGTATCGAAGAAATTTGTCAAAAGCCGTTTTGGTTCGAAAACCAATACCTTCTTTAGTTGCAGTCCACCCGATGGAGCAAACCCGAATTCTGGAGATTACCCCAACCTGGTATATCTTGGCCAGGACAGTAGCAATTATTACGATGCCTACGAAATGAAATCGGATGCCGGATGGCAGGAATTGATCGACCTGTGCGACACCCTGACCTACCACATTGCCGATATCGAAGAAATACTGGATGTGGACAGGGCTTTGTGGATGCTGGCCTTCGACAACGCCTTGGTAAACCTCGACAGTTACATCGGTGCTTTTTCGCAGAACTATTACCTGTACCGCGACGACAACAACCGCTTTGTCCCCGTGGTTTGGGACCTGAACGAATCGTTCGGGGTGTTTTCGCAAACCGGCAGCAGTACGCTGAACAGCACCTACCAGAAACGTTACATGAGCCATTTGCTGCACCAAAACGACAGCGATTTCCCATTGGTAAGCAAATTGCTGGCCGTGCCCATGTACAAGCGGATGTACCTGGCACATTATAAAACTTTACTGCTGGAGAATTTCGACAATGGCTCGTATTACACCACAGGCCAAACCCTGCAAGCGCTCATAAGCAGTGATGTGTATAGCGATGGAAATAAGTTTTACACCTACAATAATTTCATTAGCAACCTTACCTCGGATATTAATTCGGGTCCTCCCGGTCCAATGTCAAGCTCAATACCTGGCATCACCTCTTTGATGAACGGAAGGACTTCCTATCTGTTGAACCAGAGCGATTTCTCCCAAACGCAGCCTACTATTGCAAGTGTCACACTATCAGATACTGTTCCTTATATCTATGATACCATTACGGTTATGGCTTCGGTAACCAACGAAAACACAGTTTATCTCTACTATCGAAACGAAACCAACACCCCGTTCACCCAAATCCAAATGTACGACGATGGAGCCCACGATGATGGTTCGGCCAACGACGGTACTTATGGTGCTTTCTTGCAAATAGGAAGTGCATCGGTGGAGTATTATATTTATGCTGAAAACAGCAATATCGGGAGGTTTTCTCCTGTGCGTGCCCAGCACGAGTTTTATACCATAAACGGTGTGGCCAGCGTACAAAACAGCGACTTGGTGATAAACGAGTTCATGGCCTCGAACGATACCACCGTTGCCGATCAGGATGGGGAGTACGACGATTGGATCGAGTTGTACAACAACGGATCTTCAAGTATCGATTTGGGCGGATATTATCTTTCCGATGATTCAACGGACATTACCCAATGGCAGTTCCCTACAGGAACAGTGATTGCTGCCAACGACTACCTGATTATTTGGGCCGATAATGATGAGAATCAAACGGGTCTGCACACCAACTTCAAACTTTCGGCATCGGGCGAAGATATTGTATTGGCAGATGCTGCCGGCGTTATCCTCGACTACCTGACTTTCCCCTCACAGGTTACCGATATGAGTTATGGGCGATATCCCAATGGAACTGGGAGTTTTCAGTCGATGCCGGCCAGTTGCAATGCCGAAAATATTTCTGCTGTTGTGGTGGTTTCCGATGTGGTGATTAACGAATTCATGGCCTCGAACGCTACTACAGTTACCGACCCTGATGGTGAATATGAAGACTGGATCGAATTGTACAACAACGGGTCTTCGGCCATTGACCTAAGTGGCTACTTTCTTGCCGACGATGCTGGCGATTTGGCCTTGTTTGAATTCCCGACAGGAACAAGTATAGCTGCCGGTGATTACCTGATTGTTTGGGCCGACAAGGATACTTTGCAATCGGGCTATCATGCGAATTTCAAACTTTCTTCATCAGGTGAAACAATTTATTTTGTTGACCCAACAGGGATTGTATTGGATGAGGTAAGCTATGCCGCTCAGCTCGAAGATTTCTCGTACGGACGCTACCCCAATGGCACGGGCAGTTTCCAATCCATGACCCCGAGCTACAATGACGTAAATACTAGTTTGCTGATTGCCACTGCCGACAATGTGGTGATAAACGAGTTTATGGCTTCGAACAGTACTACAGCAGCCGACCAGAACGGCGAGTACGACGATTGGATTGAGTTTTTCAACAACGATAGTTCGAGTGTTGACCTGGGTGGGTATTTCCTTTCTGATGATTCAACGGATGTTACCCAGTGGCAATTCCCCGCAGGTACTGTTATCGGGGCCAACGATTATTTGATAGTTTGGGCCGATAATGACGAAAACCAAACAGGCTTGCACACAAACTTTAAACTGTCGGCTTCGGGAGAGGCAGTGATTTTGTCGGATACCTCTGGCACTATCATCGACCAGATCAGCTTTGCAACACAGGTTACAGATTCGACCTTTGGCAGATACCCGAACGGCACCGGAGATTTTGAAATGATGTTCCCAACTTACAACGCTGAAAACATACAATCCATTCAGATAGTAACTGGCGATTTGGTAATAAACGAGTTTATGGCCTCGAACGATACCACAGTTGCTGACCCTGATGGTGAATACGAAGACTGGATTGAATTATTCAACAATGGTTCCTCTGCCATTGATATGAGTGGTTACTACTTAAGCGATGATGCCAGTGACCTCTCCTTGTTTGAATTCCCGGAAGGGACAAGTATAGCTGCCGGCTTATACCTAATTGTATGGGCTGACAAGGACACCTTGCAAACGGGCTTTCACGCTAATTTCAAACTTTCGGCATCGGGCGAGTCGATATATCTGGCCGATGCTTCAGGAACTATTATCGACCAAATAAGTTATACCACACAAAATACTGATCTTACCTATGCCCGCTATCCTAATGGTACTGGCGATTTCCAGCTAATGTCGCCAACTTTCAATGCAAACAACAATGGCTTTTTCTGTTGCGTGCTTACAAATCCATTATGTAATGGACTAAGTACTGGGTCTATCAATATAACAACTACTGATGGTTCAAGCCCCTATTCGTTCCTGTGGGCCGATGGTTTTACCAGCGAAGACAGGTCTTTACTTGCTGCTGGAGAATACGGGCTTACGGTTACCGATTCGCAGATGAATACAGCAATCGGTTCCTGGACAATTACCGAGCCTGATGCACTGACCGTTTCGGCTGCTATTACTGATGTTTCATCTTCCACAGCCAGCGATGGGGCGATTGATCTTACCGTGTTGGGAGGGACTTCCCCGTATTTATACGAATGGTACACAGGGGCAACCACCGAGGATGTTTCCGGGTTGATGGCAGGATTTTATTATGTAGTTGTGTACGATGCCAACGCCTGTTCAACAACTGATATGTATGAAATTGCCATTTCTGGCCTCGATACCCAGTATGTTGAACTTATAGCCGGATGGAGCTTAATATCTACCTATATCGAACCCGAATATCCATTAGTTGATTCGGTGTTCTCGTCAGTGTATATATCTACCACTATGGTGAAAAATGGAACAGGTAATGTGTATTGGCCGGCCTTTAACCTAAACCTTATTGGGGATATGGTTTTGGGCGAAGGTTATCAGGTTAATATGAGTACGACCGAAACCCTTGCAATGGTGGGTACGGCCTGTGTGCCGGAACTTACCACACTTTCCGTACCTGCCGGTTGGAGCATATTGGGATATTTGCGCCAGGTGCCGGGCGATGCTGCGGAGATGGTTTCACCCATAGTGTCCGAAGTCTTGATTATGAAAAACAGTAATGGCGATGTGTACTGGCCATCGTTCGGAGTGAATGCAATGGGAGATATGGAAAGCGGACAGGGTTATCAGATAAACTTATACAATGCGGATTCGTTGACCTATCCTGCTAATACTGTTGCTTCAAAATCGAGTGCCGTAACCCTCCTTAATAGCTACTATTTGAGGCCAGCCTCAACTGGTAATAACATGACCATTGGGATCCCCTCCAGTTCGTTTGTTGAACTTCCTTATGTGGGCGACGAGGTAGGTGTGTTCAATACCGATGGCCGTCTTGTTGGGAGCAGTGTTTTCGATGGCGGCAATATGGCCATTGCAGTTTGGGGCGACGATGAACTAAGCTCTGAAACCAATGGGCTGATCCATGAAGAGCGTTTTGCCTTGAAAATTTGGGATGGACAAAGCGAGAAATACCTTAGCATTGAATGGTGGGACCAGGGCGATGGACATTATAGTCCTGATGCCATTCAGGTTATTGGAAAAGCTTCGATAGATAACACGGCTGGTCTCGAATATTCCCTCTCGCAAAACAGTCCAAACCCGTTCAGGGAGACTACCCGTATCGAATTTTCACTGCCTGAGTCATCTCATGTGATAATTACAATTTTCGATTTATCAGGAAAGGTGATCGACTTTGCTGTGAGCGAAACGTATCCAGTCGGTAATCACTCAGTAGAATGGACAGTAAGTGGTTTAGCAAGTGGGAATTATCTCTATCGAATTGAAGCCAATGGCTTTGTATGCACCAAAAAAATGGAACTGAGTAGATAATGTTGATGAAAACTCCATCCATCCTGATGGTTTTTAATGATGTGGCCATCAATACAGAGTGGTTTTAAATGGATGGAGTAGGTTGATTAGTGGATTGGGATAGGTGCTTCGGCGCCTATCCCTTTTATTGATTAAAAGATTTATGGTGTTAGTATTTCATCCAGTGATTCCTCACAATCAATTTCTCTACAGCCACAATACAATAGAGAAATGAAGATTAAAGATAGGAGTCCTAATAAACTGTTCGGTTTTTTATTCATCTTAGTTATTCTATTTAGCTCCTCAAAATGGATGGTTATTCAAAGAGCGTAGTTGACTTTTGAGTTGTTTTTTAGAAACCCATCTGTATTCTATTCTCCCAAATTCTCCGCATTCGTTGACAAAAAACGCCTGTTCGTCGATTCTATTTTCATGATCCTGGTTTTTGTTATTCCTTTGAAACAGAAATTTAATTGAAACTTTAAAAGATAATATGATGACATTGAAATTCAGAATTAATACAGCCGTTGTTTCTATCCTTTTGATAACACTATTTTCGGGAATGACCTGGGCACAGAATCAACGACCACAAGGTCCACCTCCTGTCCCAAACCAGGAACAGATCGAAAAGATGGTGGATGACCTTGGTGAAAAACTTAACTTGAGTGGAGAGCAGTCGAAGAAAGTTTTAAAGCTTCATACTGACCATTTCGATAAAGTAAAAGAAAATCAGGAAAAGGGCAGGGAAAACCGGGAAGCCCATCGCGAAACAATGGATAAGCTCAGAATCAATTTCGAGAAAGACGTAAAGGCAGTGCTTACCAAAGAACAGCAAAAGAAGTACGATGATTATCTGAAGGAACAAGAAAAGAAAAGGAGAAAACCACCTCAAGGAAGGAGGTAGTCTCAACTTCTTTCATCTTGACTTCCTAAGCATCTCCAGGATGCTTAGGTAGTGTTGCTACCGACTTTGGAATTCAAACCTTTGATGCTTACTCCTTTACATTCGTATATAAAATTCCCTGTTTGGTTGAAAGTTTTTTGTGACTCCCGAAAATCACCTTTACTTTGGATAAGATTTAAAGATGAATAAAACCTAAAACTATTTTATATGAAAACAGTTTCTAAAACCTCATTAAAAATGGAATTCCGAAATAGTGGATCCTTCTTATTCCTATTAACCTTTCTGTTGCTAATAAACCCTCTTTTGGCACAGGTTCCTTTTCCGGTTGTGGATACCGGTCAGGAACTATTTTATGATTCAACCACAATCATGTCTCCGCCATCGATGGGTGCTGCCTTTTACGGACAGGATGCAACTTACACGGGTAACACACCTTCGTACACCGACAATAGCAATGGAACAGTTACCGACAATGTAACCGGATTGATGTGGGTAAAAACACCAGATATGGACAATGACGGTGATATCGATTACGATGATAAGATGTCGTACACTGAGGCAATGGCTGCTGCCGACACATTCAGTCTTGCAGGATATACCGATTGGCGTCTACCTTCAATCAAAGAAATGTACTCACTAATTATGTTTTATGGTGAAGATCCAAGTGGTTATTCCGGAACTTCTACAGCTGGCTTAACTCCCTTTATCGATACCAACTATTTCGATTTTGCTTATGGCGATCAAAGTGCTGGTGAACGTATTATTGATGCCCAAATGGCTTCTTCGACATTGTACGTTGGACTTACCATGGGCGGAGACACTACAATGTTCGGAGTCAACTTTGCCGATGGTCGTATTAAAGGCTATCCTACAGGTCCAATGCCCGGACAAACTGTCGACAAACAGTATTATGTGATGTATGTGCGTGGAAATGCAAGCTACGGTGAAAACTCATTTCAGGATAACAATGATAGCACCATTACCGATAGTGCCACCGGTTTAATGTGGACGAAATACGACAATGGACAGGGACTTACCTGGGAAGAAGCCATTAGCTTTGCAGAAAATTCAAACATTACCGGACACAACGACTGGCGCTTGCCTAATGTGAAGGAATTACAGAGTATTGTAGACTATACCCGTTCACCATCTACCTCAAATTCAGCAGCCATTGATCCCGTATTTCATTGTACACCAATAATCGACCAGGGCGGAAATTCCAACTTCCCTCAGTACTGGACCGGAACCACTCACGCCAATATGTCTACGAATAACTCAGGTGCATGGGGAGCCTATGTTTGCTTTGGAGAAGGTAATGGCTGGATGGAAATGCCGCCAATGTCTGGCAATTACACGTACATGGATGTGCACGGTGCGGGAGCGCAGCGCAGCGATCCTAAAACCGGCGATCCTGCTGAGTACCCTTATGGCAACGGGCCGCAGGGCGACGTGGTATATATTTACAATTATGTGCGTTTGGTACGGGATGCTTCTGTTATGACAAGTAGTGAGATAAATTCAAGCGAGAATAAGTTGAAAATATATCCCAATCCGGCAACAGATTTTATTACAGTAGAGTTTTCCGGAGTTATTTCAGAAAACCTGATTCTTAAAATTTACAACATGCTGGGTGCTGTAATTTATTCTGAAACAGATTTGACCTCAGGCAGTACATCAATCGATGTTAGCGGGCTGGATGCCGACATATATTTTCTTAAACTTCAGAATACAAACGAAACACAAACGAAAAAGATTATTATAAAATAGAAACAATAGATTTTGGTTAGGTTAGGTAAGCCGGCCATGTTGCATTATAAGAGGTTTGCGCAGCATGGCCGGTTTTTTTAGTACAACGTTTTGGGTTATGAGTTTTGGCAGATTTCAAAGATAAATATTTCTTGGTAGCAAACTACTGCCATTACTTATGAGGGTGCACGACAAAATTCCCTATTTTCCACAAATGATTAACTTGCCGCAAAAACG
>CAYLZH010000083.1:9235-17117 GCA_964388245.1 uncultured Bacteroidales bacterium | reverse complement strand
GGATTTTATGAAATCAAACAATTACAGTACTTTTGGAACTGCGAAACTTGAGTATACAATTCTCAATCAGTTATCTTGTTTGCAATGCGGTTCTTACAATGAACGGCAACGAATATGCGTAGTGCGGGATTTCAAGGTACCTCGCTGTCAAACCACTACAGTGTTTATTAAATGCAATTAAGTTAAAATTTACTACACAGCCCCGCATTACGTATATTTATTGTTGTGCTTTCGTGCTTTATCTTCTTTTCCCATTCTTAACTTTGTCCGCTATCCCAACATGAGATACATAAACTAATTCCATTATCTCCAAGTCTTTTTAAACGAATAGGGTCAAATTCCATATTACACTGTTGGTCATATTCGTAAAGATACCAAAAGGTAATATCTTTTCTTTCAATGCCTAATGCAGCTAATTTTTCATACTTAGTTTCGAGAATGTCAAGAAACTCATTTATAAAATCATAGTATTTATCTTCTTTTTTCTCAATTACCTCATATTCCCATGAATTAGGAATCTCTGATAATTCAAAATCATCTTTATCTGTTGGTTTTAATCCAAGAATTTTGCTAATCAAGTTGTAGGTTTCGAGACTTGGGTCAAAATTAATCTGTAGCCTATCAAATGATTTCATCCTCTATTTATCCAATTTCTTCTGTTGCTCAATATAAACGTCATCAGCGAGTTTTCTCATCGCTTTCAAAGCGTTTTTCTTATCCAAAATTTCCAATTGATAAACAGCCATCTCTCTCAACTGGATAAATCGTTCCGTTTTTTCAATTCCTTTCTTAATCAACGTAGCATTAAGACTCTCAATGTTTGACAAAACCGCCAATTCATTTATACTTGCAAAATCTCTAATATTCAAATCTTTCTTGGCTTGTTTGGGGTTTAACTCCCTCCAGTCTTTTGCTGTACAATTGAACAAAGCGACATTCAGCAAATCAGCTTCTTCCGCATATATCAACCACTCTTTGTCTTTTGCATAGTTCTTCTTGGGAAGAATGTGATTTTGCACTGCATCTGTCTGTATATGATAATTGGCTTTACTTAAAAGTCGCTTAACATCCCACTCAAGATTATATTGGTTGGTTTCAATTGCTTTGTAACGCTGATACTCTTTAATCAAGTATAGTTTGAAAGTCGGGTTAATAGCTGCTCCAAATTCAAATGCAATATCTCTGTGAGCATAAGTTCCACCATATCTACCAGATTTCGAAATAATGCCTACTGCACCTGTCTTCTCAGCCCATTGTTTTGGACTTAATACAAAAGTCGGTAATCCAGCCTCCATTTTAAAGTGGTCAAATTCGGTCACTTTAAAGTTTGGATTATACATCATTTCCCAAGTCCCAAGAAACTCAATTGTTGTTCGAGTTCGAATCCAGTTTTTTATTACATCAGCTGCCCTGTTATCTCCTTCTTTAGCTTTCGCCATATCAGTTAAACAGATGTAATCTTCTTCCTCAATTTTTGTTATTGAAATAATTGCGTTTTCTATATCGAGTTTACTTATTTTACTCATAGTCAAGATATTCCAAAGTGGTCAAATTCGACCACTTTAATTTTAAAATCTATCAAATGTACTCGTTTTGATTCTGGTATTAAAATCAAGTTTTCAATGTTTGCTCTGGCTCCCCGCATGAAGCACAACGATAAGTAGATGGCCTGTCCTTCATTTCAGGGATAGGCTATGCTACGGTGTTCGGCTCAGTCCTTCCGATGTAAAGTTAACCAATTAGGACGTAGTTCCCAAAATTGACTAATTAATGCCCCGGCTATCCTCAGCCAGGCAGTTTTACCTTTAGCATATTGATTATAAGGCGAAACTATGATCAGTCGGGGTAAGGGAAGGTTTGGTACTAATTTGGGCGTTCATCCAAATTTAGCAATACTATTTTAAATATCCAGACTATCCAAGGGGTTTTTTATTTGTCCAGGATGCTACTTCGAAACATGGGGACTAATTCTCCAAAATCTTAAACTCTACCCGGCGGTTAATCGCCCTGTTTTCTTCGGTATCGTTGGGTACTTTAGGGCTGCTTTCTCCATAGCCCACAGCTTTTAGCCGATTTAGCGGAACCTCCTTGCCTGTGAGCCAGCGCACTACAGAGCCTGCGCGTCTGTCGGAAAGATCCATGTTGTATGTATCGGAACCCTTACTGTCGGTATGCGCTGAAAGCTCTATTTTTAATTTCGGATTTTCATTAAGTAAACGGAGTACTTTCTCTAGTTCATAAAACGATTCCGCCTTCAAGGCATCAGAATCAAAATCGAACTGAATATTCTCAAGAACAATAGAAACATCTTTTTTCAATGGTGTCAGGTAGATATCTTTTTTAATCTGGTTCTTATTAAAATTCAGGTACTGAAGATAATACTCAAATGCCAGAGCGTATTTTTGCATGGCTTTGCTTTCCAGTTCTTTTGCTTTTGAATGACTTTCCTTTACATTGCTACTGTTTTGATTATTATCGGCAGCCAGGCGCTCGTTTTTTGCCTGTTGCCATAGTATGCTTCCTTCATCCTCAAGTGTACGCCCCAGATTTGAAATTCTTTCATTGGAGCTTACCTGATAACGAACAATGTATTTTTTTAATAATGAATGAATATCATGATTTGCCAGGCGGTATTTGTTAATCGCTTCCTTTTCAAAGATTCGGTTTTCAGTCTTTAGCTTTTCTTCTTCGGCTTGCAATTTCTTCTTCGACCTGAGATCGGTAGCTGCTTTGCCTTGAATTTTTAATCTATCAATCTTGTTTGAATTATCCTTTATATCTTTCAGGATAGTTTTATTAGCTTGAGAAATAAGCTCCATCGAGGCATTCAACAATTCCCTGTCTTTTTCTTCGAGAATTAACTGATCGAAAATCTCCCGTAATTCCATTCTTTTGCCTTTGGTTTTGTCAAGGTTAAGTTCCGGCGATTTAAGGAGTAACTGCTCAGAAGCAAAAGAATATCCCGGACTTGTTGCTTCGATAAGCATATTCCGGCCTTTTGGCAAATATATTTCAAATTCGGTTTTTTCGTTCGATGTAGAAAAGTGCTTGATTGTTTCTTCCGAATCAGAATCGATTAACATAATTTCAGCCGGAACTGGCAACCTGGTTTCGGCATCGAGCACGCGGCCTAAAAGCTGAATTGTCGATGCATCGATATCAGGTTCAGGGATACGGTAAACATACAAGTCGTCGAGGCCATTACTGGTGATTGCAAAATACAACAGTTCCCCCGATGCATCGACAGTAAAAGTATTCTCGTCATGAATTGAATTTATCTGGTCCATATTTTCCGGCCGGCCCCAGCTACCATCATCCAATCTGTTGCATCGATATAAATCGAAACCTCCTTTGGAATCGGGCCTTTTGGAAGCAAACATCAGGCTTTGCCCATTGGGGAAAATCCGGGGGCATTCAACCGGGTATTTATTAATTTCATCGCATAAGGGCGCCGGCTCGCCCCAGTCGCCATTTTTCTTCCTTTTGCTTACATATAAATAATAACGTTCATTTTCAGAAGACTGTCCCTGCTTTAATTTTCGCATAAAATACAATTCATTCCCATCGGTATACAGCGATGGAAAACCTTCATAATATTCAGAATTAACCGGTGCGCCAATATTCCTGGGCATTGTCCATGCTCCATTTTCTTTTTCAGAAATAAGAATATCCATATTGCCCAGTCCATCTTTTCTGTCCGAAGTCATCAGTAAAAATTGTCCATCATACGATTGAAAACAACCACCTATAAATCGTCGCCTGCCAACGGTTGAGTTTATATCAGTCATATACGTAGGGCCTGACCATCGCATTTCCCCCATTCGCTGTGATTCGTATAATCGCCAATAGCCCGACATATTCGACTCAAACACCATAGTTTTTCCATCGAAACTGATGGATGGCGAATATTCGCAGTTTTCCTCTGTGTTTAAATCCTCAAGTGCTTTAACCTGGGAAACACTTTCAATCGCCTGAAAAAGAATCAATATAATAATGATGAGTATATATTTCATTGTAAATTAATTTTAATAGTGATTAGTTAAAGTGGTAACCAAGATAGATTAGATGTGTGCCATCGTTGTAATCTTTAACTTCCGACAGTGAGTACTCGAAGGAATAACCTACCAGGTAGCTGCCAAGTTTGAAGTGAAACAAAGCTGATGTAGCCCCGGTGCTTTGCCACAACATTGCCAAATTGACCTTTTCACGGAAAGAGATTGCTGCAGAGACATCAATCGAATTGGTGTAACTTCTGTATAACAGGGCTGGGCTTAATGTTAATTTTCCAGGTTTTCCCAGCTTGTATCCTGTATGAAAATAAAGCTGATTTTTTACGGTTTCAGCACTTTCTTCATAATGTTTTATTTTAAACGGCACGAGGTTAAGCGTCGATACAGCAGCAAAAAAATTGTGATACCGGTAAATCAAACCAAAATGAAAATTGGGCAATAAAAGGCTCTCGTCGGAAAAAATGGCCGGATCGTTAATATCGTTTGGTTTAAAACCACTGTTATCAATTTTATGCTGAAAAAAAGAGCCCGAAGCAGCCATCGATAATTGACCAGCCTGTCCGCGCTGTAGTGGTAAATGATAGGCATAGGAGAACTGCACTCCTGATCGCCGGAAAGGATTGTTCATATCGTTTAATGCATAGATACCAAGTCCAACCCTGCCTGAGCGCCGGATCCCGCTGCGGCTCAATAAATTTCCACTGTGATTATACCGGGCCATTGCTTTTATTCGCATATCGAAACTTAAACTTTGTGTACGGGGTGCATCCTCTAATCCTGCCCACTGCACCCGGTTGGTTAATTGTAGTTTTGATACCCGGTCGATTCCTGCCCAGGCCGGATTGATCAGATAAGGATTAAGCAGGTATTCGTTGCTGACAGGAATTTGCTGGCTAAACAATTGCGATAAACCTGAAAACAATATCAATAGAATTAGTATGGGTTTGATAATCTGTCTCGTAGTATTCCTGGCATTTATCAGCTGTAAATCCTGCTCCCGGTTTCCGGTAATATATTTTGAAGCGCAATTTTTCATCGGTTAAATTTTTAATTTGACTGTCATCTTCTCAAAGAATAGGTTTTCTAATACACGATTGAAACTTTACCTGTAACTGGTGGCGCTCCATTGTTGTATTCGATAAAATAAAAATAGGCATCGGATTGAAGCGGTTTATTGTCGTATTTGCCATCCCAGGGTACTGCATAACCCAAACTTTCGAACACTGTTCGCCCCCACCGGTCAAGAATTTTTATCTCGCAATGTGGTACATACTCAATTCCATCAATCAACCAGCTATCGTTTATGCCATCATCATTGGGCGAGAACACATTAGGAATTTCGAGGCATGGTAACTCCGATGGTTCAATGGTTAATATAAAATCCTTTCTACACGATTTAGTATCAATCACTTCCAAAGAATAAGTGCCTGAAGCCAGATTCGAAATGCTATCGGTATCTTCAAAATTAAACCATGAAAACGAATATGGCGGATATCCTCCTGATGCCTGTACAAAAATGGCTGCATCTTCGGCAAAAATACAAGTGGGAGGGATTATTGAATCAGAGATTAAAATACCGTGTGGTTCCGAAAGTAATACCGAGTCGGAGAAAGTGCACCCATAGCTATCGCTCACAGTAACCTCATACCACCCGGCCCATAACCCGGAGATATCTTCAGCAACATCACCATTCGACCATTCCACTTGGTTGTAATTGGCTACACTAAAATCAACCTGAAGGTCAATTGCCCCGTCCGACTGACCATTGCAAGTAATACTATCAACCACAAAATTAAGGCTGAAGGTATTAAATTCAGCTATTTCAACACTTTGCTCCATTGAATCGGAACAACCATTTATGTCTGTAACTGAATAACAAATAGTATGGATCCCGGTTCCGGCATTTGAAATCGAAAATTGGTTGCCAATAATTCCGGGACCTGTTAGTACTCCACCCACCGGATTTCCAATTATTTCAGGATCGAGGCCGCTAATACAATATTGCGACAACAGGCCAACAATTTCAGCCACAGGTGCTTCATAAACATGATAATTCTCAACGAGAGTATCGATGCAACCAAAATTATTCCCATAAGAAATGCTGATTGAATTGTTACCAATATTGCTTAATAAAGGATCAAGCCATCCGTTTGAATATGCTGGAGACAACACACTTGCGCCCGGTGGCTCAATTGACAGTAGCATAGCAGTGTCATTATTACAAAATGATGATGGCAAATTTAGAAATGCCAAATAAGGCAGTGGATAAACTATTACATCATGGTACATTGTATCGGCACAACCGTTATTTCCCATTGCCGAAAGCATAACTGTAAATGTATCGCTTGCCTGATAAGTATAATCAGGATTCTCAAACAAAGAAGTTGATCCATCGCCAAAATCCCACGAAAATGTCATAGTACCTGATGATACGGTACTTAAATTATTAAACAGCACTGCATTGCCAAAACAAACATCGGTTGCACTAAAATCAGCCTGTGGAGTGGTAAGTACAGTAGTACTGAAAATGGTATCGCTGTAACATCCAACATCAGAATAAACATATAAATGAACCGAATAAGTTCCTGATGTATCGAAAAGATGATTCGGATTTTGAACAGTATCGCTAGTCCCATCGCCAAAATCCCAGTAAAAGTAATCGATATATCCTGCTGCAATAGTAGCCCCGGCATTATATTGAATAGCTGTCCCGGAGCAACCTGATGTCTGATTAAGCGAAATTTGTGGTGCAGGATTACTATATCGTTCCACAATCAATGTATCGTTGTTTACATTATCGTCAAAAGAATTTACTAACCAAACCTTAAACACATAAGTTCCATATCCGCTTAAATTCTGGGTCTGGTTAAATGTGTAAATTATGTCGTTGTATATGGAGCCAACCAGCACTTCATTAAAAATAGTACCTCCATTTACCTGATAAGCCAACTGGATGTTGGTAAAAGGTATATCACCAAATTGTTTTAACTGAACAGTAACTGTATCGTTGGCAGTAAGCTCACAATGCAAATCAGGCGATAACAGCTGGATTAGCCCAAAATCAACCATGAATTCATCGGCACCAATATCGGGGGCATTTGCATCTCTTATCTGATTATCAATATCAAACAAGACACCTGTTATAGGTATTCCTGCTCCGTTTAATTCACGCTGAAATGGCCGTAATTCGGTTGCTGACATATAATATGGGTTGAAACTAAAGCTATTGGCATCCATCCCTGTTGCCGATTGCCAATTTGAAAGTTGCTGGATATTGCTGCCATTAAGCTCAGCCAACTGGGAGCCGGTAGTAAAATAATCGTTAAAATCGAGTTGAAACCCGGTTGGTTGCACAGGCATCTTTATGGCATACCCACCGCCATTGTTAGCAAAAACATTGTTTTTAATTTCCAGGTTATCGGCATCGCCAATAGTTATTGCATCCGACTGGGAATTTGAATTAGTAATATTTATCGAATTGAACAGAATGTGGCAATTATCGGAATGCTGATCTGTAAATATTCCGCTCGCCACAGCAATCCCTTTTACATGAATATAGTTATTATAGAACAAAACATTGGACGCAATCAGTTCCACCCCATTTCCATTGTTCACATTTAAAAATCTGTTATTCCATGCATGGCATGAAGTAAGCGAACTGTTAATATAAAAAGCGTAATATTCCGTATTGTTGCAAGTATTACCACTTATTTCGATACTATCGGTATAATGGAAATGAATAGCCCTGTCGATATTTTCGAACAAGTTGTCGTGAACATCAATTCCAAGGCTGTATGATGTGTAATACCCATAATTAGTTCCGCCTTCGATATGGTTGGAGGTGAATTCAACATCGGTACAACCCTGGGTGT
>CAYLZH010000083.1:0-9135 GCA_964388245.1 uncultured Bacteroidales bacterium | reverse complement strand
CGGTAAAATCCTGAAAATCGGGCGCAAGGCCACCTATCGTGTAGGTGCCACAAAGCGGGGCCGATAGATTGCCCAGGATCGATGTATCGTTATAATAATCGCAATCGATCTGGCCATTGGGCGAACTTGTCCATGTTTCGATATTGTAAGTGTTACCCGATTGAAAATTGTAACTCCCAATCTGGACCTGGGCATTTTCGTACGATAACAAATTTCCTGTCCAGGAATAATTTGTTTGGGCCACGCCATTTACCTTCCAATGAATTGTACAGGATGTTAGAGTCGATATCCCCTGATTCTGAAGGACAACGCTTATATTTTGGACACCGGCTGTCAAAGGATTCGACAATCCGGTGATTTCATTAATCCCGGCATCGGTAGTACAAGGTGCAAATTCCCTGGCACCAATATCCGGTGTAACCGAACGTAAAGTTGAGTCGATATCAACCGAAATTGATGTTCCGGCCCAGGCTGTATTGTTCAGCAGTATTTGGTTGCAGGTTAAATCAGTTTCAGAATTATAAAATGGATTAGCTTCTGCAGAATTCGAATCCATAAAAGTGGCAGTTTGCCAGGCCGATAAATCCTGATAATCAATGCTTCCCTTTTGTGCCATCTGTGAGCCGGTAGTAAAATAATCGTTATAATCGAGTTGAAGCCCGGTTGGATGCACAGGCATCTTTATGGCAAATCCTCCTCCGTTGTTTGCAAAAATATTGTTCCTTATTTCCAGGTTACCGGCATCGCCAATGCTTATGGCTGCCGACTGAGTATTAGCGTTGGTTAAGTTAATGGAATTGAAAATGATTTGTGTGTTGTCGGAATTCTGATTGGTAAAAATGCCGCTCGCAGTGGCAATCCCCGTTAAATGAATAAAGTTATTGAAAAACAACACATTGGAAGCCTTCAATTCCACAGCATTTGCATTGCCTACATTTAGAAATTGATTGGCCCAAACATTACACAGGTTTGGCGTACCGGTTACATAAAATGCGTAATTATCAAGATCTCCACAAATATTCCGGCTAACTTCGATGCTATCGGAATAATAGAAATGTATGCCACGGTCGATGTGTTCGAACAAGTTGTTGAACACTATTTGATCCGAGCTAAACGATGAGTAATATCCATAATCTGTTCCGCCTTCGATATGGTTGGAGGTGAATTCAACATCGGTACAACCCTGGGTGTACATGGCATAATCAGCTACATTAAAATAACAATTGCTGATTATGAATCCCCTGGTTGGGTACAGATTGGAATTATCGCCTTCGAGCTTAATGCCATAATCGATATTACCGGCCGGAAATGAACAGTTCTCGACCAGGATATTTTTCGTTCCATATCCGGCCACCAGACCAAAGCGGTTATTCCGTAACCGGCACGATGTAAAATTGATATCATGGGCATGGCCGGTCAGTTGAACTATTTTCGCACCCCACGAACCATTTCGTTGTATGGTTAAATACTCGAACCTGACCCATGAGGCTCCATTCAGGCCAAGGGTATAATTCAATACTAAATTCGATGCTGTATAATCAAGCATGGCTGCCGAACTATCGAGGCTCTCGCCCCTGAAGGTAACTGTATTTACCTGATCGGCCCCCTGTACCGATCCTATCTCGATTTGCTCGTCGTAAATACCATCGCGAACCAAAAACAACACAGGGCACGTAATACCCGCATTGTTCAATACCGTAACAGCTTCGGTAAAATCCTGAAAATCGGGCGCAAGGCCACCTATCGTGTAGGTGCCACAAAGACTTGCCGCAAGTTCAATCAGCAAGGTATCATTTAATGGATTTGCATCAATTGTACCATTCGGATTTTCAACCCAGACTTTAAGCATGATTGTTTGCCCGGCAATAAAGTTATGACTACCAATAACTACATTATTAGTTGTATCGGTAAAAGCCATATTACCCGACCATGCAAACGAGGATTGTCCAATTCCGTTTAATTCCCATTGTATGGTTGCACTTGTAATATTCTGTGCTCCATAGTTTTTCATATCCAGTTCGAGATTATATGTCCCGGCTACGAAAGGCATTTGAGGTTGGGCAAACGACAAAATCCCTAAATCGATGGATAAAGGAACAAAAACAGAAATGTTATCCACTGCCCAAAAATTGTTTCCGTTTCCTTTCCAGCGAAATCTGATTTTTGCATTTGTAACACCGCCAAGGTATGTCGACATATCAAACATTTCGCTGTTGGAATTTTGGCTTGTATTAGTAAACAACGCCACCTGATGCCAAAGTATACCATCGTATGCTTCAATTAATGCTGTATCGCCTGAGTGGCCAGCAAAGTAATGGTCGAAGAACAAAAATACATTGGAGCCTATCGAGGCATCGAAGGAGGGAGATTCTAACACAGCATCCTCAATTAGCCCGTTTTGTGAATAATTCTCACTATCAAAAATGGCAAACTGGCCACTTATTGGAAAATTTACCATCCTGTTACCAGGATTATCAAAATGCCAAACATCGGAAGGAACTGAAGATATGTTTTGATTGCTCCATTGAGCCGGTGGTATGGTATCAACTGCCGATGAAAAATCCTCATTCAAAATATAAGTTTGTCCGTTCAATGCAATTGATAAGGAAAGGCAGCTTATGAATAACAAGGGCCGGATCAGATAGCTTTTGATTGACCCGTATTTAAGATACAGGAAACCAATTTTTAGTTTCATAAGTTGAAGTTTAAGATTTAAGTTTTTATGTATTAAGTTTATGTATAGTATCTCTCCACTCTGTAGTTATTCAAAGTGTTATATGCATTACAATTATTCTCCTGAACGCCCTGGCAGAAATCTTAGTTGCCAGGAAAGCACTAATCGATAGACAAAAGCAGAACAATACACATAAATTACAATACTTAATACAATCAATGATATACGGTTTTAACGAGAAAAAGTTTATCAAATATTTCTGATTCAACAGATTGAAAATAAATCAAAATGCAAGTTTCTTAAATCAGGAAATTTCGATACTTGAAAAGCATATCTACGACACATAGAAACAAGGACTTCTTATGCAGAAAAAAAAAAATAATTTTTTGCCATTTTTTTCATTAGCCTATTGTAAAATCCTAAAAAAGCTATTAATTTTGCCACGCATTTTTGAGATGTAGAAAAACTCCTCAGTAGCTCAGCTGGCTAGAGCACCTGACTGTTAATCAGGGGGTCGATGGTTCGAGTCCATCCTGAGGAGCAAAAGGCCTTCGGAAGAAGGCTTTTTTTGTTTTACTGAATATTCATAACAAGCTAAAAACCTACGCTTTATGAAAAAGATACTTGGAATTGGCAATGCACTTGTTGATATCATGACCCAACTGGACGATGATACTCTTCTTTCGAAATTTGAATTACCCAAAGGAAGCATGCAACTGGTAGACAAAGTAAAATCAGATTTCGTAAATGAAAACACAAATCATCTAAAAAAAGATATTACTTCGGGTGGCTCGGCTGCAAATACAATTCATGGCCTGGCTAATATGGCTGTTAATGCAGGATATATTGGAAAAGTCGGGAAAGACGAATTTGGGAATTTCTTCGAAAACGACTTAAAAACCAACAATATCGATCCGGTATTATTTAAAAGCAATACAGAAAGTGGAGTTGCAATGGCGCTTATAAGCCCTGATTCGGAGAGAACTTTTGCTACATACCTTGGAGCTGCAGTTGAACTTTCGGCCAGTGATTTAAATTTAACAGATTTTCAAGGATATGACATACTTCATATCGAAGGCTACCTGGTCTTTAATCATGAACTACTTGAGAAAGCGGTTAAACTGGCGAAAGAAGCCGGATTAATGATTTCACTCGATTTGGCAAGTTACAATGTAGTTGAAGCTAACCTTGATTTCCTTAACAGGATTACATCCGAATATGTCGATATACTATTTGCAAACGAGGAAGAAGCCAAAGCATTTACAGGTAAAGAACCGGAGGTGGCACTAAACGCTATTGCCGAAATTTGTGAGATAGCCGTTGTAAAAATTGGTTCGAAAGGTTCGATGATAAAAAAAGACGGCATTACTTACAATGTGGGTGTAATCGATGCTACTGCCAAAGACACCACCGGCGCGGGCGATTTATATGCATCAGGATTTCTTTACGGTCTTACAAAAAACCTGGCAATGAAACAATGTGGTATGATCGGATCAATCCTATCGGGAAAAGTTATCGAAGTAATTGGTGCAAAAATGCCTGATGCCACCTGGGATATCATTAGAGAAATGGTTGCGGAAGTGGAACGGGATTAAGATATCTTTGAAACCTCCAAAAGCCAGATGTATTGCATCGAAAGTATGGTAGTTGAAAATGATTTATAACTACATTACATACATCAAGACTTTTAATTATGATTCTTCAATAAACCTTTCTACCTGTTATAATGCCTGAACTCGGCCTGATATTTAATCATGGTTCTTTCGAACTTTTCCATAAGATCTTGCTTAACAGGTTCAACAGGCGGAGATTCAACTTTAAGAGGATCAATTGCCGAACCGTTTTTGTAAACCCTGAAATCGAGATGTGGTCCGGTGGAAAGTCCGCTGCTTCCAACATAGCCAATTACCTGCCCCTGCTTTACAATACTACCCACATTGATGTTTTTTCCGTAACCTGAAAGATGCATATAAACGGTAGTATAAACCGAATTATGCTTAATTTTAACATACCGTCCGCCTCCTCTTTTTTGGTAAGTTTTTTTTATCACTTTCCCATCGCCAATTGAAACCACAGGAGTTCCGGTAGGAGCAGCATAATCGATACCATGATGAGGTCTGCGGATTTTTAATATCGGATGATACCGGCTATGTGAAAAGCGGCTACTTATCCTTGAATATCGCAATGGTGCTTTCAGGAAGGCCTTACGGAGGCTGTTACCCTGTTCATCATAAAAACTGTTTGTACTGTCCTGGGTAAATTCATATGCATAAAAATCATGACTATTATGTGTAAAAACCGCAGCAAAAATTTCTGTTATTCCAATCGACTGGCTATCGACAAACTGTTCTTCATAAATTACCTGAAAACTATCCCCTTTCTGAATGCCAAAAAAATCGATACTCCATGCATATACTTCCGATAAATCAACCGCCAGAATTGGATTTACTTCATTATCCTTCATGGTATTCCAAAGAGATGATTTAATAGTTCCTGAAGCATATTTGCGTTCCGATACAATTTCTTTTTGTCCTTTCCATGCTGAAACCGAATCGGAAAAATGATACACAACAAAATCGACAGGGGAAATTTCATATACAAAACAGATAAGGCTGTCCTGCTCATTGTTGGCAAAAAACAAGCTGTACTTGTTACCGGATTTCATTTTCCTGACATCAAAAACTGTATCGGATACTCCCACCAACTCATCAATTTGACGATATGTAATTCCCTTTTTAAGCAAAATATCGGACAGGTTCTGATTTCGCCTGACTTTATTTTCTTCTACATAGAATGAATCTAATGGCAATCCATATTTATACTGGGCTAAAACAGGGCTCTCTTCAACAAGTTCTTCAGCTAAAATCTCTTTTTGCTCAATGTAGGTTTGACTTTGATCGCTAATCAGGTAAGGGAAAAGAAAAATAAGGAAAATGCTGATTCCGGAAATCAGAAATAGGTCTCTTCTTTGTTTTGATGCCATGTAATTACTCTTTGTCTTCAGTGTTAGGATATTTAACAACAACTTTTGATTTCCAGTGCCCGGTAAAATAATAGATCAACGACAATGACATCCCTGCGAACCAACCTGCCGGTATTCCCCACCAAATACCAATTTCGCCATATATTGTCGAAAGCCACCACGATAGGGGCACCCTGATAATCCAAAGTGCAAACAGGGTGATAAACATTGGCATTAATGTATCGCCCGAACCCCTGAAAACCGCATTGATAACGAACATGGATGAGAAAATGATATAGAATCCGCCAACCAATTGCAAATAAGTTTCGCCCGATGATATAACCCCTTCATCAGTTGAGAAAAAAGCCATCAGCTCTTTTCCAAAAAAGATAACAATGAGTGAAATAACTATTGAAATTGCCCCTGTCATGCGAAGCGTGGCATACATACCGGCCTTTACCCGGTCTTGCTTGTTAGCCCCCATGTTTTGACCTACAAAAGCCCCCAAAGCAGCGGCAAAATTCATAGCAGGCATGGATGCAAATGAATCAATACGTCCGGCAACTGAATAGGCTGCAATGGTTGATGTTCCAAAATCGTTTACAATTCGGAACAAGGCCAGCATACCGAGTGCTACAAATGTTTGCTGTAACCCGGATGGGATCCCGATTTTTACACTTTTAATGAAAATCTCCACATCGAATTTCAATCTTATAAAAGAAATTCTGATTAGCTTATGTGTTTTATTCAAATATATAATGGCAGTAATAAAAGCTCCGGTTTGGGCAATTACCGATGCATAAGCCACTCCCTCGATGCCCATCTCGAACTCAACCACAAATAACAAATCGAGAATAATATTTACAATGGTTGAAATGATCATAAAATAGAGCGGGGTTTTTGAATCGCCTAATCCCCGCAGGATTGCACTTGTACCATGAAATCCAAACATAAAAACACTTCCTGCAATGAAAATATTAAAATAGACTATTGCTTCGGGTATTACCTCGGCAGGCAGTTTTATAAGCTGAAATATTTCGCCTGAAAAAATCAGGCCGATTGCTGTAACAAGCAATGAGGCAAAAAACATGATTATATACAAAGTGTCGATACTAACCTTTACCTTTTCGAAATCTTTTGCTCCGAAATACTGGGAAATAATTATAGTGGATCCCATTGCAATGCCAATCACAAGCGATATCAACAGAAAAATTAAAGGAAACGATGCCCCAACTGCACTTAGTGCTTCCTTCCCCAGATAATTGCCAACAACCCAACTATCGATTATATTATAAAGTTGCTGAAACACATTACCCAGGAGCATAGGAATTGCGAACTTCCAAATTAATTTCCCTTCTTTTCCTTCGGTTAAATCTTTCATTAAAAATATTTGAGGCGGGCAAAGGTCTTTTTTTTACCTGCAATTAACAAACCTTGCCAAATGAATTATGTTCAATGGTGAATGATAATTATCGACAAAACTATTTGCACTGAATATCAACAACTTTACTCTAAGAAACAAAGTGCATCAATGCCGAAGAATTCATAATATATCCTGTGTAACAAATAGCGGAGTTATTTAATCCGTTCCATTTCAGTATATGTGTGTGCATACTGGTTTTTCTCTCCTGCTTCTACTTCCTGGTTTTCAATGGTTTTCCATTCATCAAAATTAATTTCCGGGAAAAATGTATCGGCCTCGAAACTTGCATGCACCTGTGTTAGGTAAAGTTTATCAGCCAGGGGCAAGAATTGCTTGTACACCATACCTCCTCCAATAATAAAGTTTTCCCTATCAGCAGACATCTTTTCAATTGCCTCATCGATGGAATATGCCATTGTACAACCAGCTATTACTTCCCCGGGCTGATCGGTAATAACAATATTCTCGCGGTTTGGCAGAGCTCCCTTCGGAAGGGAATGATAGGTGCGTTTTCCCATAACAATCACATTACCTGTAGTTAACCTCTTAAATCGTTTCAGATCATCAGAAATATGCCAGAGTAATTCGTTGTTGAGCCCAATTGCGTAATTCTCTGCAATAGCTACTATAATTGATATCTGTTTTTTCATCTTCTTTGTATTTTGATGTGATTTTGAAATTGTACGGCTTACATGTAAAAGTTATCAGACTGAAATTGCTCCCTTTATGTGTGGATGTGCCTCGTAATTCAATATTTCAATATCATCGAATTTAAAATCCAGTATGTTTTTTACCTCCGGGTTTAGTTTGATATGTGGTAAAGACATGGGCTCTCTTGACAGTTGCAAATTTACCTGATCGATGTGATTCAGATAAATGTGTGCATCGCCAAGCGTGTGCACAAAATCGCCGGCTTTGAGGCCAGTAACCTGTGCTACCATTTCCAGCAAAATGGCATACGATGCAATATTAAAGGGTACTCCTAAAAATATATCAGCGCTACGCTGATATAGTTGACACGACAAGCGACCATTGGCAACATAAAACTGAAACAAAATATGACATGGAGGCAATGCCATTTCATGTAATTGCCCAACATTCCATGCACTTACAATATGCCTTCGCGAATCAGGATTATTTTTTATTGACTCAATAACCTGGCTAATTTGATCGATATATGAGCCATCGGAGGCAGGCCACGAACGCCACTGATATCCATATATTGGACCGAGGTCTCCATCTTCATGTGCCCACTCGTTCCAAATCCGCACCTTATTTTCCTGAAGATATTTTACGTTTGTACTTCCCTGTAAAAACCAAAGAAGCTCGTATACAATCGACCTGATGTGTAGTTTTTTTGTTGTTAAGAGCGGGAATCCCTTCGAAAGGTCAAAACGCATTTGGTGGCCAAACACACTGATGGTTCCGGTTCCGGTCCGGTCCTTTTTTTCAACTCCCTCGTGTAAAACCCTGTCTAATAAATTTAAATATTGCTTCATGAACGATTACTTTTGCAGCTATATTAATAGCTGGCTTATGCATCAGCAAAAATAAATATATGTAAGCAGAAAGCGAAACAGTAAATTTGCAGCAAATTGATAATATATTGAATGCATGATTAAAGTTTTTTTTTCAGCAATGCAACCATTAAAATATTTCGATAGTCAAAGCACATACAGAACGAGGCAATGCAAAATGAGAAAAAGTTAATAGATGCGTGCATAAAGAATGATAGAAAGGCCCAAAAGAAGTTATACAACATATATGCTCCTGTACTTCTTGGATTATGCTGCCGGTATACACGCGATCGTTCTGAAGCCGAAGATGTATTGCAAGATGCTTTCATCAAAATCTATAACAACTTAAATCAGTTTGCTGATAAAGGTTCTTTTGAAGGTTGGTTAAAGCGCATTGTTGTAAATACGGCAATCACCCATTTCAGGCATAATCAGAAACATGCTTTTCAGGAAGATATTACTGAGATTAAAGAAAACAGGATAATGGGTGAAAATACCTGGGAGTCCGATTTTACCAGCGACGAGCTGATGGCGGTAATTAAAAGTTTGCCCCGGGGAT
>CAYLZH010000082.1:0-17185 GCA_964388245.1 uncultured Bacteroidales bacterium | reverse complement strand
ATTGATAATGTATTGTTATTGTATTACTTATCTTAATGTGCGAAACTTCAGTAATATTATTGTTATTGGGAGTGGTTTCGCTAATAATATCTCCCCAAGGATTGTAGCTATAAGTACTCGATGCCACAGAACTTGGAGAGGTCCCAACGAAAAATGGAATGGTTTGTTCTGCCAGGCGGCCTTGCTCGTTGTAGGTGAAATCGGTGTTCACCTTTACGTTGTACGAGCTGGAAAAACCGGGCGCCTGCCTGCGCAGCACCTGCCCAGTTTTTGCAAAATACTTGCGGTAAACTGCTCCGTCGGGCGATTCGGTTTTACTGTAATAAATGGCATTGTCGAGGGTGCCATCGTACCTTTTCAGGTGGAACTTGGTTTCGAGCCCTGTTGGGGAAACCTCTTTTGTTTTGCGCCCCAGTGCCGTATATTCGAACTGCACGGCATGGCCGTTGGCATCGGTTTGTGTAAGTACTGTCCCGTTTTTTGGGTTGAAGGTTGCAGAGGAGAAATGGTCCAGTGCATTCATGGTTTTTATTGGGAACAGGTGCTGGTCGTTGTCGTACTCTGTTTCGCTTGTCCGGGTTTCGGAGGCCGTTACCGATTTTTTTGCTGTTACGCTGGTCTCAACAATGTTCCCAAAAACATCGTGCGTGAACGAGCGTATTTCCATATTCGATAATATTTCCTTCTTTTGTCTCTACTATAAAATAAGCTTGGCCACTGCATCCTGCTTCAGTATAAGAAGTTATTTGTGAAAATGTTTCAACCTCAGTATGATAAACACATCCATTATTGATACATGGAGGTGGTGTTGTGTATGTCTCCTTAATCAGTCTATTTCCATCCAATACTAATCTATCTTGATTGTTATATTGAATCCCTCTTGTTTCCCCATCGTGGTAAATAGTTCTTCCAACCCTGCTAATGGCCGATAGCCCTGCCAGTTGCCACTTCATCCCTAAAATTCCGTTCCCGCCCTGGCTGTTGTAAACAATGGAAAGGCTGGGTTGCATACTGTTGGTTCCCGGAGGCACTTCGATGGGGATAGTGTAATTTGCCGCCCCGGTCTGGGATACTGATGCTGAACCGGGTAGTGTTCCTACCGGTAAATTGTAATCCAATGTCCTGTTCACTGCACCTGGTGCAGTGGTAACATAATCGGCAGGTAGAATTATGGTTTCATCGGTCCCGGCTGTTAGTGACCCGGGAGGATTGGTTGTAGCTGTATACGAATAGCCCGGGTTGAATACAACCTTGTCCCTGGCAACATATTCCTTATCTCCTGAACCGGGCTGGTCCAATTCAATAACGGCCTCCTGGGCAATTGACTGAAACAGAATAATTACAGCCTGAATCAGAATTATCATTATCCTGTATATCAATTTATTCATGGCTGTAGGTTTACTGGTTTTTTAATTCTTCAATTTCATTCTTCAGCTTGTCTATTTGCTTCTGCTGTTCAATGGTGTAAAGTGTTAGTTCTTCGACTTTTTGCAGCAAAAGCATCTCCATTTCGCCCACATCGAGGCCATTGGTTTTTATATCATCTTCGTTGGGGATGCCGGGCAAATGATGGTGCCTGTTTATGTACTTTTCCAGCTCTATTAGCGACAACAGATCATATTCTTTATCGAACACAAAATCAGGAACAATTTGTGCTTCAACTTCCAGCTTCTTTACTTTTAGGGTCCCATCCCTGTCAAAAAACAACTGGGTTTCGCCATTGTATTTAAAATGCATGAAATCCTGGTTGCCGTCAATGTCAATCAGGAAGCGGGTGCCGCCGTCGGTACCGCAACTCCCGGCAAGCTTTAAAGCCCCTTTGTGTATTTCAAGGTTCGTACCCGGGTTGTTTGTGCCTATACCAACCTGCCCCAATTCATTGATCCGTATCCCCCTGTCGTAGTTGTCATATCTTTTGGGGGCTATCACCAGCCCGGCATTCAGGTTCGAATTATTGCTCCCCCCCAGGTGGTCGTTCCAGAAAATACCAAAATCATTTTCACGGACCAACTGGTTATAAGACTGCCCGTCAAGCCTGGAGGATAAGAACAACTCATTGTATTCCCCGGCAGGCTGGCTGTTCAGACTATGGCAAAGCCGGGCCATTTTTATGTCCTGATCATTGTTTTTAAGGTTAATATCAACAGGGCTGTTAGGAATTTGGTTTTCTACATTGTTGCCAATGCCAAGCTTTCCTGATATAAACTGGCTGCCTTCAACATCCAGTTCGTTTGCCGGTGTGTTTGTCCCAATGCCTATTTTACCATCGCCGGAAATCCGAAGCCCTTTACTGTCAATGTCATTACGCCAGGGGCCAATAACCAGTCCTGCACGGCTATTACAATATCATTGTTTTATTTTTCCAACTTCTACACTGTTAAAAAACAAAAATAAGCAACCTTAAACAATGGTTAAGTAGTCTGATTTTTACATAAACAGATTATTTTGTAATTTACATCACTTTTAATGACAATTTATGAATCAGTATACACGACTAAAATATGCCTGAAATGAAAACTACATTTCGCTGTGTTATTGCCCTGGTACTACTTTTTACTTTCCCATACCAAACCATTTCACAGGTTGTAATAAACGAATATAGTTGCTCGAACCGGAACATTATTGCCGATAACTATGGCGAAAATGAGGATTGGATTGAACTCTACAATACAAGCACAAGCAACGTTTCGCTTACCGGATTTCATATTAGTGATCGAATCTCGAACCCAACAAAATGGCAGATACCTGCCGGAATTAGCATTGGACCCAATCAGTTTTTGTTGGTCTTTGCATCGAAACGAAATGAAGTCTCAGGAGGATATCTTCACACCTCATTCAAACTTACTCAAACAAAACACGAGCACATTGTATTAGCCGATCCATCGGGTACGATAGTTGATGTTGTCCAGACTATTGCCACTCAGGAAGACCATTCGCGTGGCCGGGAAACAAACGGCGCTTCTACCTGGGCATTATTTACTACACCAACACCTGAAAACAACAATGCCGGAGCTTCAGAAAATTACACCTTTACACCTCAATTTGATATTGCACCAGGATTATATACAACCACACTATCATTAAATATTACTAGCCCCGATCTCACAGCAACTATCTATTATACAACAGATGGCAGTGCTCCCACAACAGCATCGCCCTCAGTTACAGGACCAATTTCGATCTCTGCCACAACAGTTGTTAGGGCAAAGTCCTTTAGCAGCAACCCTGCTGTTCCGCCCAGTTTTATCGAAAGCAACACATATTTTATCAATGACGAACACACCATTCCTGTAGTTTCAGCATCAGGCACAGAGGTAGATGATCTACTTAACGGCGGATGGGTTTTGGGAATCGTTGAAGGAGCATTTGAATATTTTGACTCCGATCAGGTATTCATTGACGAATCGACAGGCCATTTCAATAAACATGGTAATGATTCATGGGCTTACGACCAGCGAGGATTCGATTATATATCACGCGACGAATTAGGAGTGAAGTATGGAATAAATTATGAAATTTTCCGCGACTCAGACCGCGATGAATACCAACGGCTTATTCTTAAAGCAGCAGCCAACGACAATTATCCTTTTTCCGGAGGTGCGCATATCCGCGATGCATACGTGCATTCGTTCTCGGTTTTAGCCAATCTTGAATTAGACGAACGTACCTACGAACCATGTATTGTTTACCTAAACGGGCAATATTGGGGTGTCTACGAAATTCGCGAAAAAGCCGACGACCACGATTACACCAGCTATTATTACGACCAGGATGAATTTGATATCCAGTATTTAAAAACATGGGGAGTTACATGGACCGAATACGGGGCACCAAATGCCGACCCGGCCTGGCAGGACCTTAAAAATTTTATTGTTGGAAATGATATGAGTATTAATGCAAATTATCTGTATGTCGATAGTTTGTATAATTGTCTTAGCCTGATCGATTATGTTGTCCTTAATTCTTATGTTGTATGTTCCGACTGGCTAAACTGGAACACTGCCTGGTGGCGTGGCCTGGATCCAAACGGTGGAGCAAAGAAATGGCAATATGTTCTTTGGGACGAAGATGCAACTTTCGGACACTATTATAATTATACCGGCATTCCCGATGTTACAGCTAATGCCGATCCCTGCAACCCTGAAACATTAGGCGATCCCGGAGGACAGGGCCATATCCCTGTCTTGAATGCACTGATGAACAATGAAACGTTTTATCAGTTATATGTCTCACGGTTCGTCGATCTGTCGAACACTGTATATTCATGTGACTTTATGCATGGTTTATTAGACAGTCTGATCGGTATAATTGAACCTGAAATGCAAGGTCAGATTAATAAATGGGGCGGAACCTATGCCGAATGGCAAACCAATGTTCAGGAATTAAAAGATTTTATCGACGGCAGATGTATCGACCTTTCGCAGGGAATGATCGATTGTTATGATCTTACCGGCCCATATGATATTATGGTTAAGGTTGAACCTGAAGGAAAGGGGGAAATAAAAATAAACTCTTTATGGTTCGACCAGTTTCCATACTACGGAACCTATTTTGGGGATATTAATGTGCTTTTGGAAGCCAAACCTGGAGAAAACTATATTTTTGACCACTGGGATTTTTTAAATCATAGTGGCTACAATGGAGAAACAGCCGAAAATTTAGCTGTTAACCTTACATCTACCGATACCATTATTGCAGTTTTCAGAAATCCTACGCCCATTGTACACCTTGGAAATGATACAAGTATTTGCGAGGGGACAAGCATCGTTCTGGATGCCGGAAATCCCGGGTACGAGTATAAGTGGCAGGATGGATCCGAACAACAGACATATACAGTAAGTGCTGCCGGCACCTATTATGTAGAAGTTACAAACCTTGGATTTACCGACATGGACTCAATCCAAATTGGGATACTAACACTTCCCTGGCTTCATGTTAGTAATGATGAGCAAATTTGTCCGAATCAAACAATAATAATTTCAGCACAATCGAATGCCGATTCAGTTGTTTGGGAAAATCATCCTGCCGGTTATGAAATCCATGTTTCAGAAGCAGGAGTTTATGCTGTTGATGCTTATAATATTTGTGGTGTTGTTAGCGATTCTGTTGAATTAACCGAAGGTGTAGCACCAGTATTCAGCCTTGGGCCCGATTTTAATATTGAGTCCGGGCAATCAGTTGTATTAAATGCAACCGCATATGAAGCAACATATCTATGGCATAATAACTCAACAGATGCGTTTTTTACAGTCACCGAGCCAGGTAACTATTGGGTATTTGTTACAAATACCTGTGGATCGTCATTCGATGAGATAAATGTTGGAAGCACCAGCGAAATATTTATCCCTACTGCTTTTACTCCTAATGGCGATGGACTTAACGATGAATTCGAAATTATAGCTAAAGGAATTTTACCCGATGAGTTTAAACTGATGATTTACGACCGGTGGGGAAACCTGGTTTTCGAAAGCCACGACCTTTATCAAACATGGGATGGGAAAATCAACGGAAACACCATAAAAAACACTTCAGTATATAAATATACCCTGGAATACACTGAATACGGTGGCAAGCGTGTTTTTAACTATGGAAGCATTGTGGTGATTCTTTAATCCCGCTGATTCGATTATTGCAATTGAGGCATACGCTTAACTTCATTTTTTTATCTTTGTGCATCATTCAAAATTAATATTGATCAGGCATGAGAAAGTCTTTAATTTTCAGTGTAATAATTTTTGGGACCCTGGGATTTTGGAATAAGTCGACTGCACAAAAAGTGTTTATTAAAACTGATGTGCTTGGCCCATTAGTTGAAAACCCCTTTCTTATTTGTATTGAGAAAAACAACCGGAAACCAGGCTCATTTTTAATTAGCGTCGAAGGTGGATATTATATGCGCGACAAAGGAATCGAGTTTGAACAAATAACCTGGAAAAAGAAAATAACAGGATTTGGGATTATACCTGAATACAGGCGCTACCTTCGGTACACAAGCAATTTAAACAAACCGGTTGGCGTTTTTGCCGGTGCTTATGGCCGTATTTTCAATTTAAGGTACAGGCAGGATTGGGAAGACAGCACACCTGCGGTTTCAGAAAAACATTGGGCTTACGGGATCGGACTTGAAGCAGGATATAAATATAAAAAACCTTATTCCCATTTCTATATGGAAGTGCTATTTGGAGCCGGAATGGGTGTAATCGATTTTGATAATTTTGATAATGACTATTTTCCCGATCAGTTTCTGTTAGCCAGATTTGAGTTTAGTGTTGGTTATGCTTTTCAGTAGTGATGATGTAAAGGTTTAGGACTGAATAACATAAATTATATCCGAATATAAACCACTTTTTTGGTGTCGAAAAATTCCTCTTCGAAAAAATTGCTGATTGGATAAACTTCTGAATACTTCCTCAGCGATTTTATTTCAGGATCAAGATTACCTCCTTTTAATGCCAGTATCCCATTACGAAACGTATTCCGAGAATCTTTATTAATCTTATTTTGAACCCATTTTATAAACAAGGGCATGGTAGTAACTGCCCGGCTAACAATAAAATCAAATTTTGATGTCAATTTTTCTGCCCTTTCCTGCTCTGCTGTTAAATTTTGCAAACCGGTTTCGCGGGTAATTTCTTTCACCACATTTATCTTCTTGCCAATCGAATCAACCAAATGAAACTTGCACTCAGGAAAAAGAATTGCAAGAGGAATTCCGGGAAATCCCCCGCCGGTACCAACATCTAAAATGTTTGTTTTAGGTTGAAAGCTAATAACTTTTGCAAGTGCAAGTGAATGTAGAACATGTCTCTCAAACAAATGCTCAATATCCTTGCGGGAAATTACATTTATTTTTTCGTTCCAGAATCGATATAATTGATCTAATTGGGCAAATTGTCTCTTTTGTGCAGGAGTCAGATCGGGAAAATATTTAAGAATTATTTCCAATAAAAGCCTATTTTAACTTTACCTCTGAATTTTTCAGGATATTGTAAAGTAATTCGCGTGCTCTGAAAAGTTGGGCTTTTACTGTTCCGATTGGTAAAGTAAGTTCCTCAGCAATTTCCTCGTAAGAGAACTCCTTAAAATACCTTAGCTCGATAAGGGTGCGATACCGGGGTTTTAAATTACTGACAACGGTCTTCATCAGTTTTGCTTTTTGCTGATTGATCAGTGTTTCTTCAGGTGTAAGGGTATCTGCTTCAAGAACCATCTGACGTTCATTATCTTTATCGGTACCACTGCCATCGATCGAAACCAGTGTGGCTCTTTTTTTACGCAGGAAATCGATACAATTATTTGTCGCAATTTTAAACAACCAGGTACTAAAAGCGTAACTTGGACTGTACTGATGAATATTTTTAAATGCTTTTCCAAATGCTTCAATGGTTAAATCGTCGGCATCGTCTTTATTAGAAACCATTTTTAGAAGCATGAAATAAATTGCATCGCGATATCTCGACATTAACTCAGAGTAGGCTTTTTGATCACCTTCCCTTGCCAACAAAACCAGCCTGAAATCCTCCCTACCTTTGTCTGATAAATTTGAATAATCCTCCATCTCTATGCCTTTGAGAAAATGATTCGACGAAAATAAAAAAAAAATCAGGGCATCAAATCTTTATCCGCAAAGAATAATTGAATTTATTTAAAATGAAACGATGTATTGATCCAGACTAAAGCACTATACGTACAACAATAGTTTTTTCATAAGCCAAAAAACCGGGCGAAAAACTTTTGCGTATAGTGGAATACTTCTTAAGTTTGACAAATGAACAAATGGGAACAATGAGCAGCACTCATATCAGCAGTTATTCTTTATTGGGCAATTATCCGAATTTCAGGATATATAAACATTTCATCGATAAAAATCTGAATAAAAAAAAAGATTTACCGGATTTACCGGGTTTTGTTGCCCCGGTTATCGAATACTTCCAAACTAATTCAGAATCAAGCATCCGACTCGAAGTATCGCTTGAAGATATCGACTACCTATCAACTGAAAACCAGGATCAGGCAAGATTATATATCCAGGACTTAAGGCTGGCCAATGCCGGCAATCAGACGAGCAAAGACAAAATTGAAAAGAAACGGAAGCATTTTCTTCAATCTAAAAAAAAATATTTCGATCGAAACCACTTTATCGAGAATGAGTTTGTTGTACCATCCTCCACATCAACAAACTATAATATTCACGACATTAGCCACAAAGGAGCTAGCCTGCTCGAACTATCACAGGAAGGATATCCGGTACCCGATTTTTGCATTTTAACTTCTGCTGCATTTCCCATTACAAAAAGTGAAAGAAAAAAACATGTAGAAGATGCTATTTCAAATCTGGAAAAACTAACAGGTGAAAAACTCGGATCGGATGAAACGCCACTTGTATTTGCCATGCGCTGTGCAATGTCGAAGTATGTTCCGGGCCTTATGCCAACCTACCTGAATGTGGGTGTTACTCAGGATACTTTTATTGCCTTGAAAAACCAATATGGCTATCATGTGGCTAGCAAAATTTATTTGAATAACCTGCAAAATATTTATTATCTGCTTTTTCCATCGATGGAACCTCCCCGGTTTACTGATAAAGTTTCGCGTTATTCGTTTAAAGATGTATACAAACGAATTCAGTTCTATTATGATGAAATATATAGTACAAACTCGAAACTCCTTACAGATCCCTATTATCAGATATTTTTCTTTATCGATGAAGTTCATAAATTTTATGACAGGAATCGTGATTTGCTTCAATCCTTATTTGTCAGCGATAAAAGCTATCCATCATTGATATTACAAAAAATGGTGTGGACCGTAAGGGATAAAAATTCGTATCCTGGTGTTTTATATTCAAGGCACTCACGCACAGGACTTGGATACCAGATTGAAAGCTTCCCGGAGATATTTGGTGAAGATATTATGACAGGCGCTATCGAGGCCGAGGATCATGAGTTTTTTAATGCTGATGACATTCGCGATTCTTTCCCGGCTGTTTATCATTTTATCCCAAAACTCCCTAATCTGGAGAAAAAACTTGAATCGCCTGCTACTATTGAGTTTGCAGCCGAATCGTTCCGAAATACACATTTCTTTGCCCTGCTGCAGTTAAACCATTCCGAAATGACCGGCCGGGCAACCTTGTTGTCGGCCATCGATATGTACGAAAAATCACTTATTAAAAAAGAGCGCGTACTTAATCTTTTACACCCCTATCATTTAAAGCAAATTTTTTCTGAAAGCATTGATGATAACTCATTCAGAAACATGAATCTGTTTTGTCAGGGGGTATCGGTATTGCCCAGGCTTGCTGTATCGTGTAAGTTATATTTTTCGGCCGAGGATGCCATACAAGCCAAGAAACGAGGCGAATCGGTGTGTCTTTGCAAAGAACAATTTGTACCTGCTGACACCCTTGTTATGAGCGAAGTTGATGCCATTGTCAGCCTTAATCCTGCTGCCATTCATGTTGTTACAGCATGTTTAAGTTACGGAGTGCCGGCCTTTCTTAATTTAGAAGACTACCATGTAAAAATGGAAGGCAATAGTCTGATTAATATAAATAAGCAGATAATTCAAGAAGGTGACTGGATAACAATATCGAGTAAAAATAAAAAGATATTCCTGGGCAAAGCACAATTTATTCCTGCTCGTTTCAGGCGCTATCTCGATGGCGAGAAATTAACACTTCTTCAGAAAGAAGAAAAGGTCTTTCTGAATATGGCAAAAGCATATAAGACTTATTGTGGGATACTCGAAAAACTACAAATCGATGAGATAAAAAACCTGACCGATCTGATTAAAATTATTCGTACCGACCTGAAAAATGAACCCTTCAAAGCTGCCAAATTCATGAACTCATGGTTCGATGCAAACAGAGATTATTATATCGATCAGGTACTGAAAAGTACACTGGGAACCCATCGCGATCAGAATGAATTGTTTGGTTTTCTTAGTACCGATCGAAAAACAGAATTTATGAAAAAATCGGTTACAAAATGCATTAATGAGGAAATATCAGGATATGCAGCCGGATCGTTTATGCTGGGCAGGTTTGTTAGTAATATGCAGGCAGTAATTTTTTGGGAGAGCATGCTACCACATGAAATAGCCTTCCTGCTCAACGAACATATTATTTTCGAAAAGTACCTGTTTGTTCTTCACGAAGTAGGAGAGAGAAATCTTAACAAGGCTAAAAATGTAATCCTTCAAAAGGGACTTTCTAATATTGAGATCGATCTGTTAAACTACAAATTATTCATCACCCTGAAACTTGCCAGGCCAGACTGGAAACAGGTTCATAAAAACATACAATCATTCTCCGACAATCTATTACCTGCTCTAATCACAAAGCTTCAGCAGCCATACAGTTTGATTTTTGATTATGCTAAACCCTGGTCATTTAACAAATTGAAAAAAATATGTGAACAGGAAAATGTTTGTATCCCGGGCGATGCTGAAATTTAACTGATCAATCTTTTAAAATAGTAACTTTAATCTATGAATCGTCTTCTTGCCATAGACCTGGGAGTAAGAACCGGACTTGCACTTTTCAATAGCGATTGCAAATTAGAATGGTACCGGTCGCAAAATTATGGGAACAAAGAAAGATTGTCGCGGGATGTTTATTCAATTCTGAAAAATATCCCGGAACTAAGACTTATCATCATTGAAGGAGGGGGACCGCTTTTTAAGATTTGGAAGAAAGAAGCCATACGACTTGATATCGAGCTCAGGCAGGTTCAGGCACACGAATGGAGAAAAGACATGTTATACAAACGTGAACAACGTAATAAAAAGATGGCAAAACAACATGCAATACAATATGCGAGCAAGGTTATTGAAAAGCTTTCAGCAACAAAACCAGTGTCGTTAACCGATGATGTAGCCGAAGCAATTTTAACAGGATATTGGGTACTAAAAAAGGAGGATTGGTGCGCCAATGAACCAGCTAATTTACGCTAATCATCCATTGTCATTCCATTAGTTATAACCTATGTAGTAATGCTACGTATGATTAAACGAAATGATAATAATACAAAATGTTAAGTATCCGATAATATTTTTTTTTTAACTTTATGAATTATTTGTAACAGAAAAACCTTATCCATGAACTGCATAGTTATCGACGACGATTCTTTATCAAGAAAAATAATGAAGGAATTCATTGATAGGACTGATTTCCTGAACCTTATACATTCTTACACCAATGCTGTTGAAGCCATAAACAGCTTTAATAATGAAACTGAGATCCATTTAATATTTTTAGATATTGAAATGCCCGAAATGAGCGGGATTGATTTTTTAAGAAGCCTGCAAAATGCACCACAGGTAATTATTGTTTCCTCACGAGAAAAATATGCACTCGAATCTTATCAATATGATGTAACTGATTACCTGTTGAAACCTGTTAGCTATGGCCGGTTCTATTCGGCTGTAGACCGGGCTAAGAAACGAATGGAAAAAGAGGAATCAATCTCAGCACATTCATCCGATAGCGAAGAAATTTTCATCAAGAAGAATTCATCGCTTGTAAGGCTAAAGTATGATGATATACTTTGGGTCGAAGCTCTTGAAAACTATGTGGTAGTAAACACATTCGATGATAAATATACAATCCATTTTACAATGCGGGCAATCCTTACCAACCTGCCATCGAATAAATTTACACGTGTACACCGCTCCTATATCGTAAATGTGCGAAAGATTAATATGATTGAAGATAATTCAATAATAATTAAAACAGCCTCAGGTTCGAAAATTATTCCTATCGGAAAATCATACCGCGACCAACTTTATGGCGATATCAACCTAATAAATAAGTAGCTACTTCAATCCGCCAGGCTATAAATATTGAATAGTTTCTTCCAGTTTTATCCCCCTCGATCCTTTTATCAGGATGGTTGAGTTTTGAATTTTTGTGGCCTTCAGGTATTTGATTAAAGAATTTACATCTTCGAAATAATCAAATCCTGACGGCGCGGTGAGTTTCTGAAACTCTTTTCCTACAAGCATAACTTTCTCCCACTCCATAGAACCGACCAAATCGATAATCTTCGAATGTTCCTCTTCAGTATATTTACCCAGTTCAAGCATATCGCCAAGGATAAGACACTTTTTTTCACCCTGCATCTTACTAAAATTAAGAATTGATGATACCATACTCGACGGATTGGCATTATATGCATCGATCACAAGATGATTGTCTTCTGTTTTCATCATTTGCGATCGATTGTTTCGTGGAAAATGATTTTCTATTGATTTGATAATTTTATCTTTTTCAACATTGAAATAGACGCCAGCTTTCACAGCAGCCATAACATTTTCAAAATTGTAAACACCGGTTAGTTTTGTTGATATTTGATAGGGCTGTAGTATGTCATCCGATCGATCGAAAAATTCAAGTTCAAGATATGGATCGGATCCGGTTATCTGGCCAAACAGGTCCGATTTCGTGTCAGATCCATAGTATTCACAAATGTATCCCTTAATGAGATCATTTAATAATCCATTATCAGAATTAATAAAAATGGTACCTCCTGCCTTGGTTAGGTATTGATAAAGCTCACGTTTAGCCTTAACAACGCCATCGAAGGAGCCAAAACCTTCTAAATGTGCTTTCCCGATATTTGTAACTAATCCATGATTTGGTTGGGCTATATTACAAAGGGCTGCTATCTCTCCAACATGATTTGCCCCCATCTCGATGATTGCAATTTCTGTTTCTGATGATAATCGCAAAAGAGTTAGTGGAACACCAATATGGTTATTTAGATTTCCAGTTGTAGATGTAACCTTATATTTCTCTGAGAGGACAGCAGTAATAAGCTCTTTGGTAGTTGTTTTTCCATTGGTGCCGGTAATTGCCAGTACGGGGATCGATAATTGCTGTCGGTGATGCTGTGCCAGCTTTTGCAAACAGATTAAAGAATCATCGACATAAACATGGTTATCATTCTCAGAAAGGTTTTTATCGTCGACTACTGCATACCTTGCCCCATTTTTTAGTGCCTCATTGGCAAATTTATTCCCATCGAAATTATCTCCTTTTAAACAGAAAAAGATACTGTTTTCCTGAATAGACCGTGTATCGGTTGATATTTTAGGAAAGCGGAGAAATATTTCATATAATTGTTCAATTCGCATGAATAAATTCAATTTTATTGAAGCATCAAATATATCTATAACAAAAAAAAGGCTGCATCACTGCAGCCTTAATATTCCTTAAAAATATCTTAATAGGGTGTTCCTACGCGATCCATCGCACAACGGAATCCTAAATCTCTTTGCGATTTTGTCTCATCAAGAAACCGTCTTGTTCCCGGAACCAACCAATAAGTCCTGTCTTCCCACGATCCTCCTTTGTATACGCGAGCCCGGTCGCTTATAAATGACCTGGCTGCCTGGTCGCGTGGATCAAGATCGACAGATCTATTATTGGGTGTACGATACATTTTCTTTGTATTGTGTGTAAGTTCCGAATCAATATTATTATAGTTTCCGGTATTTTCCTGCAAACTTGAAGCAAAATCACCATCGAGATAATTCCGGTTATCTGACTTGCTATAATTCGAACGGTCAAGGCAATCTTCCTCAGTAACATTGATCCATTGAATTCTACCCAATGAATCTTTCTCCTGGATGTAGCCTTCTTCGTCGACTACACGCTTCTGGAATACATTTCCACGGAAAGGCCTGAACTCTTCAAAATCGAGGCTTGAACCAGCCCTGTAAACATCCATTACCCATTCGTTAACATTTCCTGCCATGCAATATAATCCGTACTCATTTGGCCAGTACGAATCAACAGCATTACAGATTGCTGCTGCATCGTTAAGTGAATTGGCTACCCCCATCATGTCACCATGTGCCCTGACAAAGTTGGCCATGTAATCTCCCCTGTTTTTCTGATCCTTATTACGAACAAAATGTCCATTCCATGGATATAGTTTTCTTTCATAAACCCTTTCATCAACAGTATTTCCAACCAGTGCTAAAGCAGCAAATTCCCATTCTGCTTCGGTAGGAAGCCGGTATTTCGGAAGGAATATACCATCTTCCAAACGGACTTTCCGTGTATCGAAATTGGGATCTAAATCCTGGAGATCTTGTTTCACAATACCTTCGTATTGACCGGCAAGGTAGGCTTCAGTATCGAAGTTATCTTCGGCCAACTGATTCGGATTCATACGTAAAATACCATAACGAATCAGAATATCCTCATTAACCCTGTCGGTACGCCACTTGCAAAATTCGTTTGCCTGTACCCAACTAACTCCTACTACTGGATATTCACGATAAGCAGGATGCCTGAAATAATTATCAACATATGGTTCGTTGTAGCCAAGTCGCCGTCTCCAAACAAGCGAATCGGGTAATGCTTTTGTATAAACCTCGGGATAATCGATATATACTCTTTTAAGCCAGTATAAATATTCGCGATAGTCGACATTCCTGACTTCGAACTGATCCATATAGAAAGATGGAACAGTTACCCTTCGTGGGAGATTGTTCCAGTCATACATCACATCCTGTTCTACACGGCCCATCGAAAATGTTCCACCTTCGATCAGTACTAGTCCAGGTCCGGTTTGTTGCTCAACAAAATTACCATATTCAAATCCCCCGTTTTTGGGGTCATCATAGTTCCAGCCGGTTGTTGCTGATTGTCTGCCTTTGCAGGAAAACAACAGCAATCCCGTTATCAAGGCTACTGAAAGAATTAGATTTGACTTGATTTTCATAATTATATATTTTGCTATTGATTTTTAAACTAACTAAAAATTAGGACATTTTATTGCACTCCATTTTTTCCTTTGTACACGACATGGTAATTGATAGGAAAGTGTTACCTCATGGCCTCCCAACGTTTCTTTTGCTAATTTCGATATGGTTAAATCATAACTATATGAAATTTTAAGACGTTTCTGAACAAAACCAATTAGTAAAATGAAGGAATCGTAATGAAAGTCGAAATTTTGTCGCATCCACATACCGAATGTCACGGCATGTCGCGATATATACAATCCATAGTTTAATTGTTCGAAATCCTGTTGACGCTGATACATAAAGTTTGGACTGATTGATAGCTCACCACGCTTATAACGCCTGTGGTTTAATGGAATTTTTGCTCCAAAATGGAATGTGTATTTTCGCGGTAGAATGGCATCGCTACTATTGAAATATGATTCCTCCGGCTGGGCTAAATGGTGAACAGCAACCCCAAAGTAGTAATTCTTTCCAAAGCCAAGAGCTCCGGCAGAAAAATCAAAATATCCTTTCGACTGATTTTCCGGGAGTTGCTCACTGGTACGATAAATTATTCCGTAGAGTTCGTCGATCATATCAGGAAAGATTAATCCTTCCCAGTTTAGCTTTCGATTTACAAATGATGCCTGGAATCCTCCGGTAATATTGAATGTATTTGTAACTCTTAATGTGTATGCATACATTGCATCGACAGCGGTTGTATTAAGTGCTCCATCGCCCTGTCGATCAGACATCAGGTTTATACCAACGCCTCCTTGCAGGGCATTTACATACCCGTCGATCGAGGCAGTGTAAGTAACAAAAGTATTCCCAAGTGCCGGCCACTGGTTACGATGGCTGGCCGAAAATTTAGGACATATCTCCGAACCTGCAAAAGCCGGATTTAAATAAAGCCGGTTGGCATAGAACTGGGAAAAATGAGGATCCTGGGCTTGACCCAATTCCAGTAGTGACAGGAACAGGATGATGGAAATAAATATCTTATTCTTTACCATTTCAACAAAAATAGTTTGACTGTCGATTAAAACTGTTTGACAATCTGCAATTATACATAATTTTATTGAATATTTTCACAATAAATCTCAATAAACAACCCTACAATATTAACTAAAAATACTATTTCAAACGTATATCTTATAAGGAATTTAATTTTTGTTTTAATCGGGTGTTCATTTTTTTTTACTTTCGTGTTTCTGATTGATTACAGGTAATTTAAACTTGCAAGGTGTTTTCAAGAATACAAATAATCTTATTTATACTGATTTCAAATTGTGCTTTTGGCCAGAGATTCACAATCGAAAGACAAATAAAATGGCAGTATACGGCTGGAAATGATAATCAGGCAAAGCAATTCCACTTCGAACATGCTATGCTGAAATCAGCTTTTTATCCTCTTCCGCATTACAGCGAAAACATTCCTGTTGACATACCGGCAACAGTTGATTTGCAGCCACAAGTAGACATCCGGATTATCAAACATTCAAGGTCCGAAATTGCAATGCAATCACACTCAGGTGATATTAGCCACAACATTAAGATCGATGCAATCCTTTATCTTGCTAATGGAGATCCATATTTATGTGTAGAATTCTTTCCATTTTATAAAGACAAATCGAGCGGGAGTATTCAGCGCGTCGATGCTTTTCATCTTGAAATAAATTTCACACACATAAATCCTAAACAAACCATCCGAATACCACAACATAAAAATTCGGTACTGGCCGGTGGAAAATGGTATAGAATAGCTATTGAAACCGATGGGATTTACAAAGTAAGTTTTGATGATCTGAAAAATATGGGATTCGACCAACCTGAGGCCTGTAGATTCTTTAGCAATTTTCAAGGGCAACTATCATATTATAATACAGGTGAAATCCCGGTTGGCCTGGTGGAAATTGCTGTTTGGGTAAAGGATAGTGCCTTTTATTTTTTCGGGAAATCGCCCCATTACTGGACTTATAATAATACACTGGCGCAATACGAATTTCACCGGCATATCTACTCAAACAAAGCTTACTATTTTATTACCAATCAGGATGGAACAGGTAAAAGAATCCCCTTTGAACCTGAACCTCTACTACAAGCGAATGCTCATGTTTACACATTCGACGATCATTTTATTCATGAAAAAGATTCTCTGAGCCTTATCCGGTCGGGCCGAAACTGGTATGGCGAGCACTTCGATGTTAAAACTAAGTACTCCTTTAAATTTTCTGCTACCGAAATTAACATCACGCAAAGTGCCGGTATAAAAATTGCCACCATCGCACGTTCAGGGGTTAGCTACGCTGATAATTTTATCCAGATCGATGTAGATGAAAATATCGGACTAATTACCTTAAACCATCTTCCTGTTGATTATTCGAACACAAGTAATTTTGCACCACAACAATCGGCATATGCTGAATTTATCCCAGTAGGTGAT
>CAYLZH010000081.1:0-17201 GCA_964388245.1 uncultured Bacteroidales bacterium | reverse complement strand
TTATGTTTGCCAGGAGGACCCAACGAGAAAAATCTTTCCAAAGCATCAGTACAATGCTTGTTTCAGAGGCTCCCAGGACTTTTCTGATGCCAATCTCTTTGGTGCGCTGACCAATTATAAATGTAGCGAGTCCGTACAAGCCGAGTAATGCAATAAAAATGGCAAGCATCGAGAATATAAGAAATAACTGCCCGGTTTGTTTATCTTCCTGGTATAAGCGGTCGAGGTAAGGTTCCAAGAAAAAATAAATAAAAGCCTGACCTGATGTTAATTCCGACCAAATTTTATCAATATGCCTGATGCATTCTTCTTTGTCTCCCGCTTTAATTTTCACAGCAATATATCGGGCATATTCATCATCCTGAAGTAAATTGATTACCAGGGATCGAATTTCGCGGTGTAATGATTCATAATTGAAATCGTCGACCACGCCAATCACTTTAAAATTATAGTTGGTAGTATCGCTACCAGATGGCCTGATTACGGTTTGTCCAATGGGATTGTCGAACCCAAAATCTGCAACGGCTTCTTCATTGAGCACAATTGCCAACGTGTCGCTATGTACATTTCGTGAAAAAAACCTTCCGCGTTTCATCCGTATGCTCATGGTTGAAATAAAATCATAATCAACAGGCATATATTGCATCACATGCAATTCTTCTTCAGGCCGGCCTTCAAGTATATGCGAAGTTGAACTGAACCTGTCGCCAGGAAGTGTATAACTGATGGTGGCATCGAGAATTGATGGGTGATTTTTAATTTTTCTTTTAAACTCCTCCTTTTGATAACCCAGGGCATAGGCATGTTCAACAACAAGAATATGATCTTTTGATATCCCGATGTCTTTTTTGTCGAGATAACTTAACTGGCTGAAAATATTTATGGTACATATGATCAGTGTAATAGAAACAGCAAACTGGAACAATACCAGCCAGCTTCGCAAATACGATTTTTTTATTTTTTGCCTGATCTTTCCGGCCAGGATAGTTAATGGACTCATCGATGAGAGATAATGCGCCGGATAACTGCCTGATATAAAACCAATAATAACAACTAAAAGCATGAAATGTGGAATGTGCTGCCATTTACTGAATGGGTGAAATTCAAGGTTTTTTCCAGCCATTTCGCTAAAATGGGGGAGAATTAATTCAATAATTGCAAATGATAATACCAGTGCAAAAATGGTTGTACTAAGCGATTCAGTTAAGAACTGGGTTATCAGTTGTTTTTTTGATGATCCCAGGGCTTTACGTATACCTATTTCTTTCGAGCGTGTTGCCGACCTTGCCGTAGTAAGATTCATAAAGTTGATGCATGCAAGTATCAGGATGAAAACTGCTATTACCGAAAACACAAGCACATAGGTGTAATTGCCATTTTGTTCGAACTCACCATCGAGGTGCGAATGTAAATGAATGTCCTGAATTTGCTGAAGTATGAATTCGTACTTTTGCCCTGCCGAACCAAATTCTTCAATCGTAAACCCTAAAAATTCTTCCAATTGAGGGCCGATATATTTTGTAGCAAGAACAGCAAATTTTTCCTTCAACATTACAGTATTGCAACCAGGTTTAACAACAATGTAGGTAGCAAAACTTTGAGTAAGCCAGTTGTTGTTGTTGCTCCATTCGAATGTATTCAGCGAAGCCAAAAAATCGAACCTGAAATGAGTATTCGATGGCACATCCTCGCAAATCCCGGTTATCAGGTAATCTCTGCCTTCATCGGATTTAAGGATTTCTCCAATCGGATCATCACGATCAAAATATCGTAGTGCAGTAGATTTTGTCAGAACAATTGAATTGGGATTCACTAACACAGTTTCCGGGTCACCATGTAACAGGGGAATTGTAAATACCTGGAAAAAATTACTGTCAGCATAATGGAAATAGCTTTCGCTGAAAATCCTGTTGCTAACACGTACCTGTTTGTTCCATCCTTTTAGCAAGCGTGTCGATTGAAGTACCTCCGGGAATTCTTCGACAACCACCCTTGCAGTTGGCGCAGCTGTATTTATCGTATTAAATTCCTCGTTTCCAAAAACACCTGAAACGGCCAGCCGGTAAATCTGATCCTTCTTTTCATGAAAGTTGTCATAGCTCAGTTCATCATCAATCCACAGGTAAATCGTCAGGCTGATTGCAATACCAAATGCAAGCCCAACAATGTTTATTATCGAAAAGGCCTTGTGCCTCGACAAATTACGAATGGCAACTTTCATGTAATTTTTATACATGCAGATATCAGGCTTTTTGGTGTTTAAAATAATTTTCGTGAATGATCTTGCCGTCGAACAGCCGGATAATGCGCTGACTATAATCGGCGTCCCGCTCCGAGTGCGTAACGATAACAATTGTTGTACCGTTGCGGTTAAGTGTTTCGAGTATTCCCATTACTTCCTCACCATTTGCCGAATCGAGGTTGCCGGTTGGCTCGTCGGCCAGAATAAGTGCGGGATTTGCAACCACAGCCCGTGCAATGGCTACTCGTTGTTGCTGGCCTCCTGATAGTTGCATGGGGAAATATTTTTGACGATGGATCATCTTCATTTTGTCAAGAGCCTCTTCAACTTTCTTCCTTCGGTCGGCAGTGTTGTATCCAAGGTAAATTAGCGGGAGTTCGACATTTTCATAGACATTCAGTTCATCAATCAGATTAAAATTTTGAAACACAAATCCTACATTCGTTTTGCGCAATTGTACCCGTTTGCGCTCAGGATATCCCGAAACTTCTTCGTTGTTGAAAAAATAACTGCCCGAACTGGGATTGTCAAGCATTCCAAGGATATTTAATAATGTTGTTTTTCCGCACCCAGAGGGCCCCATAACTGCTACAAATTCACTTTTTTGAATATCGATCGATATGTTTTTAAGGGCAATGGTTTCTATATCGTAGGTTCGAAATATCTTTGATAATTTGTGGGTTCGCAGGAATGTCTCCATTTTTTGTTTGTTCGATAATATTGATAGCAAATATAAATATTAAGTGTTTGTTTATTGCTTTTTAGCTATGATTGCTGAATACTAAATTGCACTTCCAGTATTGTGCCATTGGGCTTAAATGGTTGGTCTTGTAAGATTTATGCAATCTGAAGCTTCTTTAGTATCAATTATAAATGTCCGGCTATGTGATACTTTTGTGCGATTATGTACAATTAGTTAATCCCATTGGATGTGAGACGACTAATAACATTTTGAAAATTACAGAATTATGCGAATCAAAGGTTGGGATTATTAGTTTTAATTATGAAAAATCCTGAAAGGGTGATATTTGAATAACCGTGGGTGTAAGCCCACGGCACGAGGACAAAACAAAATCCAGCCACGAAGTTGGCTGAACTTTGATTTTGCGGTTCAACCACTCCGTGGCTGGAGTGGGTGGTTTTCAGATTCCGTGGGCTTACACCCACGGTTATTGAGATTTAGTCACTTCTTGACAATTTAACTTCAACCCTTGATTCGCATGACTTATAATCTTCTATGAAAGACGAAAAAAAAACGGCTGTTTGATCAACTTTTATTCTACCCCTGCCTTAATCTGATCACTTTCATCGACACCTGATAATACTTCCACTTTTATACCGTCAGAAAGGCCAAGCTCGATCGGACGTTTTTCAAATACCTGTGTATCGGTTTGTATTTCGATGAATGGAGAATCATCTTCGAATAAAAGAAGGCTTTCGTTAATGGCCAGGACACTATCGCGTTTTTCAAGAACAATGTCGGCATTGGCACTGTAGCCGGCTCTGATAAAATGTTCCTTTTTCAATTCAACCGAGGCTTTTATTTCGAACTGAATGGCACCGTTTTCTTCAACCCCCTTGGGCGATATGTACTCAAGTTCGGCATTGAATTTTATATCTTCGATGGCACCTACTGTAAGGATAAGAGGCATGCCTGTTTCGATTTTACCAACTTCCGATTCATCGACTTTGCCTTTAAAAATCATTTCTCCCATATCGGCCACAGTGGCTATTGTGGTGCCGTTGTTGAAGGTATTGCTTTCGATTACAGAGTTGCCTTCCTCGGCCGGTACATCAAGTATCATCCCCGAAATAGTGGAGCGCACGAGTGTATTGCTGGCTTGTCCCATTTTGCTGGTAACTCCCTCCTTAATTAATTGAAGATTATTCCGGGCTGCTTCCAGTTCTTCAACGGAATTTTTATAGGCAATCTCCACCGGCAGAAAATCGGCCTCGGCAATTACTCTTTTCTGGTATAATTCTTTTTGTCTGGCATATTTTACCTCTGCCTCCTCAAGATTGAGTTCGGCCCGCTTAACTCTCGACTCTGCATTGTTCAGGTTTATCATATCAGGAATAATCTTGATCCGGGCAATTAGGTCGCCTTTTTCAACGTTGTCTCCTGGTTCAACAAACAGCTCATCGATAATCCCTGATACCTGTGATTTTATTTCAATTTCTTTGCGGGGAACAATTTTGCCTGTGGCAACTGTCTTTTTTACAATATCAGTAACATATGCCGATTCAGTCTTATAAATCACCGGTTTAGCCTGGGATTTCTGATAAAGGAAAAACAGGGTGTAAACAAAAACTCCGATGATAATAATCCACAAAAAGATTTTTAAAAAGCGCTTCATAATCTTCGATTTTTTTAACAAAAATAAATATTTGCTTCAACACCTGACGAATCAGTTTCAGAATTGAAACTTAAAAATTGAAAAATAATTGTGAAAGGTTTTATTCTTTGTGGAAATACATTCATTAACAGCGAATTAGCATAAAGGATTCTGCTATGAAAAATCACATTCATATTTAATGAATCACCAATATCCTTTTCGAATACATGGACGTGTTTAATTGGACCACAACAATATACATTCCGCGTTGAAACTTAAACAAGGATATATGTTTACTATAAGTGCCCTGGTTAAGTACGCCTTCATCTTCTGAATATACAACAATACTGAAAGGATTGACAATTTGAATTTGTACCCGGCCTCCTTCTTTAAGGGTATAGGTCAACGTGAGCTGGTCTGCGACAGGATTAGGATGAATATCGAGCAAAACAGTTGTATCGGGAAATAAACTATGATTTGACCATGTGCTTTCAAAAGCGCCTATGTCATAGGCAAATCCTCTGGGACGCAAATTATTGTTGATATCAAAATTAATGGAATACGAACTAAGGTCTACACCTGCATCTACCAGGATACTGCTTTTAATAGGGGCATAGAACTCTGGATCTACAGCCTCAAATCCGGCAGGTTCTAAATGAGTAAAAAAGAAATTTGCAGCAGTGTCAATATCTACATCAACGCCATTCAGAAAAATAAAAGCATCATTACCTGTGAATGCCGTGTTGTCGGTTTCGTATTCATTGTACGAGCCGGGATTTACAATCAGGTTATTCATTGCCAGGTTGTTCTGGCTTTGAGAACTCATAATCCGGATACCGTCGTTTCTGGGCGAAATTATAGTGTTATTGAAATAGGCAACTCCACGTCCGGGAATAAGGCTCAGGTCGTTCATCATTATGCCATATTGCCTTTTGAATTCATCATCAGGGGCATATGTTAAACCGGCATTGACAATCAGGTTATTAAATATCCGGTTACCACCCAGTCCAAACATTAAAATGCCTGTGCCCAGACCATTTTCTATTCTGTTGTTGTAGCAATCGCACTTACTGCCACCACCCATTATAATACCACTCATTTGTGCATAAACACCTGCCTGGCTGTCGTATGAAATCCTGTTGTTGTAAATCTCGCAATCCGATACGGCCGATGCTACCTGTATACCATCGTAACCGGTGCGCTCAATTATGTTGTCGTAAATTTTCACTCCTTCAAGCACATGAGGATAAACAAGTGTGTCGCTTCCGTTAATGTTTATCACCATTCCTTCGGTGTATTTGGTATTTCCGGCATAAATGGCCTCACCTTTTTGAGTGTCATGAATATAATTATGATGGATAATTGTGTTGTATTGTACAAATGAATCGCGAATTGTTGACAGGTCCGGGCCCGGATCGGATTTAGCTATAATGCCTGCAAAATCAATATTGTAGATTTCGAGGTGATCAATTTCAATATCGCTTGTTTTTTGCTCAACCGACAGACCTACACTATTTGGTAAATTGATGTCATGAATCCGGATACCGTAATTATGTTCAGGATCTCCTGATCCTGTAATCCGAATATAACGGCATTCTCGTACCGATATCCCGTACATGCCATCATATGAGCCAATGTTACAAGCCCCACCTGAATTAATTATTAGCACAGGCTGCGATTTACTTCCAACTAAATTTTTAATAATTAATGCCTGCCGGTGCCCGCTTTGTAAAAAAATTGTATCACCGGGTTGAATATCCGAACCATCATAAATATTTACATCAAAATCGATAGTGTCTGAATTATTACACAAAATATTCTTGCTGGCAGCCTCCGGCGATTCCGTGTAAAACAGGCCGGAAGAAAATACAATAAAAAATAACAACAGGAGTTTCATTTTTTCAAGTCTTAAAGAAAAGCCTTTTTAGTATTTTTGTGTCGAAATAAGAATAACATGAATAAACTTACGATTGCTGTATTTTTTAGTTTCCTGATTTTTTCGGGTAGTTATGCCCAGGATACATCAGTAAAAATTGGCTTGTTAAAATATAATGGTGGCGGCGATTGGTATGCAAACCCGACATCATTGCCCAACCTTATCAAATTTTGTAATAAAAACATCGAAACCAATATTAACACTGATTATGCAACTGTTGAGGTGGGTAGTCATGAAATTTATAATTACCCATTGGTGCATATGACCGGTCATGGTAATGTTGTTTTTTCGAACCAGGATGTTATGAACCTTCGGAATTACTTGTTAGCCGGTGGATTTCTGCATATCGATGATAATTATGGAATGGATAAGTTTGTTCGCCGTGAAATGAAAAAGGTCTTTCCTGATATCGATTTTGTTGAATTACCCTTTGAGCACCCTATATATTCAGAAAAATACAACTTCCTGAAAGGATTACCCAAAATACATGAGCATGACAAAAAACCACCGCAGGGATTTGGACTGATTTACGAAGGACGTCTTGTATGTTTTTATTCCTACGAATGCGATTTAGGCGATGGCTGGGAAGATCCGGCTGTACACAACGATTCCGAAGAAATAAGAACAAAAGCACTACAAATGGGTGCAAATATTATTAGCTATGTGTTTGATAATTAGGAAGGATTAATATTAGTAAGCAACAGAGTGCTTGAATAGCACTATTCAAACTTTTATTGTATGCCGCGAATACTTATAATTGATGATGAACGTGCCATCAGGAATTCATTAAAAGATATCCTTGAACTTGAACATTATGAGGTTGATACTGCCGAAGACGGTAAGCAGGGCCTTGAACAATTGAAAAACAGTACTTACGATGCTATACTATGCGATATAAAAATGCCACAGATGGATGGTATCGAAGTGCTGGGAAAAATTATCGAAGGAAATTTTGATACCCCCGTAATAATGATCTCAGGTCATGGTACCATCGATACTGCCGTTGAAGCCATTAAAAAAGGAGCTTTCGATTATATCGAAAAACCACCCGATTTAAACCGGATGCTAATTACTATTCGTAATGCACTCGACAAATCGAACCTGATTTCTGAAACCAGGGTGCTGAAAAAGAAAGTGAGTAAAAAGTATCAAATGGTTGGTGAATAAGAGGCTATTACACTGATTAAGGACATGATCGACAGGGTAGCTGAAACCGATGCACGTGTTTTAATTACCGGCGAAAACGGGACAGGAAAAGAAGTCGTTGCACGCTGGCTTCATGAAAAAAGCAGCAGGGCATCGGCACCATTTGTTGAAGTTAACTGCGCAGCCATTCCTTCTGAATTAATCGAGAGTGAACTTTTCGGACATGAGAAGGGTGCTTTTACCTCTGCCATTAAACAACGAAAGGGAAAATTCGAACAAGCCCAGGGCGGAACAATTTTTCTTGATGAAATTGGCGATATGAGCCTTTCGGCACAAGCAAAAGTTCTACGTGCATTACAGGAGAATAAAATATCGCGTGTTGGATCCGACAAGGACATAGCTGTCGATGTACGGGTTATTGCCGCCACGAATAAAAACCTGAAAGAGGAAATTACTGAGAATCGTTTCCGTGAAGACCTGTATCACCGTTTATCGGTTATTCTGATTAAAGTGCCGGCCTTAAACGACCGCCTTGAAGATATTCCATTACTTGCCAATCATTTTATCCACCAGATTTGCGATGAGTACGGAATGTCATTAGTGCCAATAAGCTCCGATGCTATTGATGAATTGAAAAAAATTAACTGGACAGGTAATATCCGTGAATTCAGAAATGTAATTGAAAGGCTGATTATTTTATGTCCAAAAGGAATAACAGAAAAAGAAGTAAACCTTTTTGCTCAGCCAATCAGTAAATAGAATGTTTAACCTTATTCGGATTAAATGCAAAAAATATTAATCATTATCAATGACTCACCCTATGGGAGCGAAAAACCTTACAATGCCCTAAGAATGGCAATGACACTTCAGAAGGATCATGGAGAAGAAGTTGAGGTGAAAATATTTTTACTTGCTGATGCTGTTTTTTGTGGCCTCCCAAACCAAAAAACACCCGATGGCTATTACAACATCGAAAGAATGATTAAGTCAGTAATTCAAAAAGGGGGAGAGATTAAAAGCTGTGGCGGATGTTCCCAGGCACGTGGAATTGTCCCGGTCTCATTCATCGAAGGTGTACAATTGAGCAATATGAAAGAATTTGCCCAATGGACTGTTGATTGCAATAAGGTATTAACATTTTAACCTGAAAAACACAAGCATAATAATGTTCATTAATTGCTGACCTCCCATGAAATATGCCAATTTGATAGCCCCCTGTGGGATGAACTGCGGAATTTGTATTGGCCATTTGCGCGATAAAAATCCTTGCAAAGGTTGTTTCAGAAAAGATGATGAAAACAAGCCTATAAGTTGCAGGAGTTGCAGTATTGTAAATTGTGAATTGTTGGCTAAAACCAAATCTGGTTTTTGTTACGAGTGCAAAAAATATCCATGTGCCCGCTTGCAAAGACTCGACACTCGATATCGTACAAAGTATAGGATGAGCATGCTTGATAACCTTGCATTTATTCAGAACAAAGGGATGGAGCAATTTCTTATCAGTGAAGAAAAAAGATGGAGCTGTAAAGTATGTGGACATGGAATAAGTGCGCACAGATCATTTTGCCTGAATTGTAAAACCGATGTAATATCTTAATTCGGCATGTAGAGTTATACCTCCCGCTGATAACGCAGAATTTCACATAAATACGCTTCACCAAAATGAATAAAGCGGAATCTGCAGGAAAGACAAATCATCTACGGATATAAGATAACAAAATGAAGCTACATAAATTGATGAGATTGTTGCTCATTATCTGACATATTCACAATATTTTTACTTTCTTTGTTTGAATCAACATAACGTTTAAAAATGAAGGCAATCATTACATCTATTGCTGTAATTCTAATATTTCAGCATGTTTCCAGTCAAAGGCCACCATCGAAATTTGGAAAAATTACTAAAGATGAAATTTCTTCTACTTCATGCCCCATCGATTCTACTGCCAGGGCTTACTACATATTTGATTTTGGCAAATCGCTTTTCGAATATGCATCTACTGTGGTAAACTCAAACGATCCGTCGTCAGGGAGAAAAGGATTTCAGATTTATTTTACACGACATTTCAGATTAAAAATCCTGAATTCGGCAGCATTTGATCAGCATGCGAATATTGAAATTCCTGTCTATAATGAGGGTTCCAATGTTGAAAAAGTATCAAACCTAAAAGCTTCAACCTTTAATCTTGAGGATGGAAAAATAGTGCAATCAAAATTTTCGAAAAGTAATCTGATTAAAGAAAAGCAAAACGAAAACTGGACTATTTATAAAATTGCAATGCCTTCTGTTAAAGAAGGATCTGTAATTGAAGTACGATATACAATCATCTCCGATTTCATTTTTAATTTACAGGAGTGGTGGTTTCAACATGACATACCTGCGTTAAGGAGCGAGTATCATGTTGGGATACCGGAATACTTTACCTACAATCAATCAAGGAAAGGGTATATCCAGGTCAATACTTCAACTGAAACATCCTATGGTACTGTAAATTTGGAGTTTAACCAAAAAGCTGAAGGATTAACAGTTAAGGCCTATCAGGTGGCAAGAAGTTATAAGTATCTAATTAATAATTATGCCTTTCTGGCAGAAAATGTTCCTGCATTTCCTGCAGAGGAATTTTTATCGAGTCGGGTAAATTTCATGTCAATGATTGAGTTTGAGCTTGCAACAACCCAGTTTCCCGAACAGCGAATAAGATCGTATTCAAATACCTGGGAAAAAGTAACAGAGACTTTGATGAAAAGCTATTGGTTTGGAGAAGAATTAACAAAACGCGCTCATTTGCAAACAATGATCCAATCGATAAAGAATGAAAACTCTAAAAAAAGGGAGCTTATTCTTGTTGCACTTGAGCAAATAAAGAATACAATCCACTGGAACGGTGATTATGGAAAATATGTGAGCCGGTCACTAAAAAAATCTTTCAAAGAAGGAACCGGAAATTGTGCTGATATTAACCTAAACTTAGTGATTTTGTTACGCGAATTGGGTATCAGGTCCGATCCTGTGCTTTTAAGTACTCGTAAAAATGGATATGTTTATCCCGGACATCCAAGTTTAACACAATTCAACTATGTTGTTGCAGTAGCATTCCTGAATGAAAAAGCATTCCTGCTTGATGCAACGGATCCCTTGTCGGGATTAGATTTGTTACCATTACGGTGCCTCAATGATCGGGGGCGAATAATAAATGAAGCCTATAGCGACTGGATTGAAATTCCGACACCGGTTTATTCGCGGCAGCTTCAATATTCATTAACGTTGGATGAGAAGGGCCGTTTTGCAGGTACAACATCATGTAATATGAAAGAATACGCAGCTTACCTGACAAGAAAATCTATTCTGAAATCAACAGATACTGAGGACTATATCGACAAATATATCATAGAAGATCATGAAATAGTTGTCGAAGATTATTCTGTAAAAGGATTGGATACATTATCTGATAAACTATCACAACAATATAAAATTCAATTATCAGATCAATGCGAAATAGTTGGAAATCGAATGTATTTCAAACCATTGCTACATAATACTTTAGATGAAAATCCTTTTAAGCTGAATAAGAGAGAGTTTCCTGTTGAATTCGATTTTCCACGGAATGTCTACTTTAGTTATCAAATTGAGTTACCATTGGGATATACTGTTGAATCAGTACCTAAACAACTCATTATAAAAACAGCCGATGCATCTGTAAAATATACTTTTAGCATTATTTCATTAGGAAACACAATTCAGATCACAAGTCTGTTGTCGATAAAAAGGTTGTTGTTTTGGCCAAATGAATATCAGGAATTGAAGCAATTATGGGATTTAATAGTTGCAAAACAACATGAAATGGTGGTGCTTAGTAAATCAGATGAGTAAGAATTCAGGTTCTGTTTTTTTACCTCTGGCTATTTTGGTGCCGTTTACGTAGGTTCATCCAGCGTCGCAAATCTCTTAGCATAATGGGTTTTACTTCATGTTCCATTTTGTATGATTTAAAGGTATAATTTCGACAATGCTTCAGATGCCTTCTAACGTCTTTTGCTGATTTAAGAGGAACGACCTTATCATATTTTCCATGTGCCTGAAAAATTTCTATATTACACATTTTATCGGGAAGGGACTCGCCCTCCGACCGTTCCCTGCCAAACATGCCGCTGATGACCATAATTGCCGATACAGCATCAGGATAATGGATTGCCAATTCGAGCGCCATTGTAGCACCCTGGCTAAAACCAAATAACACTATGTCGTTCGAGGTAAGGTTGTTTTGAGTTTTATACCATTCGATGAATTCGTGCAAACGATTGATGCTTTGTTTTAACTCATCAAGATTAAAATTTGCAACCTGAATTTCATCGAATTGAATTTCGAACCAGGAGAATTCATTTTCGCCCATTATAAATGGAGCATCAACTGACAGGTAATTATAATGCTTGCTCAGCCTTGTTTTAAGATTTAAAAGATCCTGACCATTGCTTCCCCAACCGTGTAATAAGATTACAGTTGGTCCTGACTTTATCCATTCATCGTTTGGATCGGTGTAATAATTCAGGGACTTACCGGGGCCATTTTTATCGTGGGCTGATTGTGAGCTTCGATTCGTGCATTGGGCAATAATAAAAACAAGCAGTGAAAGAATAATAGCTTTTCTCATGTGATAATAATCTCTGTAAGGATTGGTTTACTTTAATATTTGTCTGTTTAATGATTCATTCAGGTGCTCCGAAAATCGGTGTCCTTTCATCTTATAAATACCTCTAACAGTTTAGCCTGTTTAACCGGTTTTAGTTCAATCTCCTTTAACTCGGCTGGAATAAGTATTGTTTCACCTGTAGCAACCTTCAGGTTTTTATCTATTCCATAATCAATATAAAATTCCCCTTCAATGCACATTAAAATTACAAATGAATCGATCTGGTTATAATCTTTTCGGATTGTTTTGTCAAAATCGAGGAGGTTGGTAGTAAAATAAGGGCAATTGGCCAGGGCAACTTCAGTGTTCGGAATATTCTCATAGTTAGTTCTGTAATTCTTATAATGTTTATAGTCGATAACATCAACAGCAAGATCGGTATGAAGTTCCCTTCCTTTTCCATCTGCATCGGTGCGGTCCCAATCGTAAATCCGGTAGGTAATATCTGAAGTTTGTTGTATCTCGGCTAATAAAATACCCGATCCTATTGCATGCACCCTGCCCGAAGGCATAAAGAACACATCCCCACCATCTACTTTTTCATTGTTTAATATTTCCTTTAGATTTTTGCTTTTCAAATGCTCCAGATAGACCTTTTTATCAACCTCGCGATTAAATCCAGAAATTAGTTCAGCGCCTTCATCGGCTTGAATAATGTACCACATCTCAGTTTTCCCGAAAGCGTTGTGGCGCTCTCCGGCAGTTTTATCATCGGGGTGAACCTGAATGGAAAGTACATCGTTGGCATCAATAAATTTAATCAGAAGAGGAAATTCAATGCCAAACTTCTCATAAATTTTATCTCCGACCAGGTCGCCCATATAAATTTCAATAATTTCCTGCAACGTGTTTCCGGCAAGAAAACCATTGGCAACAATCGACACATCGTTTTGTACACCTGAAATTTCCCAGCTTTCGCCACAATTAGGCAAATGCGAAATGTCTTTATTCAACCAGGTTTTTAGTTTATTTCCTCCCCAGATTTTATCTTTAAGAATTGGCTTGAATTTTAGTGGGTATATTTTCATGATATCGGTGTTTGTTATCAACATAATTTTCAATAATGAAGCAATTCCTTATACATTATCAACCTCCTATAAGTTTCATTTACCTGCTATATGTTAGTAGACTATTCTGATATATCATTCTAAATTTCATAATCGACAACAAATGCTTTGATGGTCAGTTTTTTAATAAGTTCAAGCGCCTTAACATGTTCAGGATGTACCCTGTATTTTGAAAGGTTTTCATAGCTTTTGAAATGCGAAATAAGAACCATATCCAGTGCACGTGGCGATTCGGCTGTATTAATTCCAACCTCTAAAAATTCTATCTCATTTATTTTTTCGGGCAATGAGTCGAGCATGTTTTTTATCCTTATTGCCTTATCGAGCTTCTCTTTTTCTGAATTTGATTCTTTGAGCTGAAACATTACAATGTGCTTGATCATTTTTTGCTATCTTTAAATGTTTGTTTTTTATTGATTTTTAGTAGTACGAAGGTATTAATTCTATTTCATTTATTTTGATATGCTAATTGTTGGAATTGCAGGAGGGACGGGTTCCGGGAAAACTACGGTAGTAAAAAAAATTATCAATCGCTTACCAAAGGGAGAGGTAGCTGTGCTTCCCCAGGATTCATATTACAAAGATAATGGCCATCTTCCGCTGGAAGAGCGGCAGGAAATAAATTTCGACCATCCGGCTGCGGTCGAATTTAAATTGCTTATTGAACACCTAAAGCAATTGAAGCAGGGGATAAGCATTGAACAACCAATCTATTCGTATCTTACCTGTACACGACAGGATGAAACCATAAATGTTCAGCCTAAACATGTTGTTATTGTTGAAGGTATTCTGTGCCTTACAAATAAGGAATTACGCAACCTTATGACAGTGAAGGTGTATGTTGATGCCGATGCCGACGACAGACTGTCGCGTGTGATTTACCGTGATATTTTAGAGCGTGGACGTAATGTTAATAAAGTCCTTGAACGGTACGATAAAACGGTTAAACCAATGCACCTTCAGTTTATTGAGCCAACCAAAAGGTATGCTGATATTATTGTACCACAAGGGGGGAATAATGCGGTGGCCATTGATGTGCTAACTTCGATTATTGAAAGACATCTTCACAAAAATAAAGTAACGATTTAAGTTAATACCATGCTTGATAAAATACCACTTGACCAAATTGTATTTCTTGATATCGAAACAGTTCCGCAATATGCCGATTATACGGAAGTGCCGGTAGACTTCCAGGATCTTTGGGAAAAAAAATCAGGTTTTTTCCGATCTGAAAACGATAGTGCCTCCGATGTTTATCAGCGCGCAGGGATTTATGCCGAATTTGGGAAAATCGTTTGTATATCGGTTGGGATCTTTGTCATGAACCAAAGCCCCTTTACTTTTCGTCTTAAATCATACTATGGCGATGATGAAACCATTTTGCTGTCGGAGTTTATCGGAATGCTTAATTCGCTATCGCAAAAGAAAAATATTCTGTTGTGTGCTCATAATGGGAAAGAATTTGATTTTCCTTATATAGCCAGGCGGAGCCTTATCAATGGATTGCGATTGCCCGGTATTCTTGATATTGCTGGAAAAAAGCCCTGGGAAGTCAATCATCTCGATACCCTTGAGCTATGGAAATTTGGTGATTATAAAAACTACACTTCACTAAACCTTTTAATGGCTGCATTTAATATACCCAGCCCAAAAGATGACATAGATGGCAGTATGGTTGCCACAGTATATTGGCAGGATAAAAACCTCGAAAGAATTGTCAGGTACTGTGAAAAGGATGTTGTTGCTATTGCCCGGCTATTTATGAGGTATAAGGGAGAAAAGATATTTGATGATAAACATGTTGAAAGCGTAACCGTGTTTTAGTTTTATAGCGAATTAATGTTTAGGGTGTTTTAACATCTCGTTTGATTTTAAATTCCCGGTAACTGTTAATCTGTGAAATACATCAATCTACATACGCATAATAACGTAATATCTGCCAGTGAAATAGCTATTGAAAATCTTTTTCCTGAGGACGCTGAAAAATGTCTGAACAAATGCAATGGCGTTTTCTATTCAATTGGATTGCATCCGTGGTACATCAATAAAGATTCGATAGATGAAAAACTTGAAATAATAGAAAAACACATTACGCACCCGCAAGTTATAGCTGTCGGAGAAATAGGCCTCGACCGGCGATGCAATGTCGATTTTCAGCTTCAGCATAAAGTATTAATGAAACAATTATCGATTGCAGAAAGGTACAGGAAACCTGTTGTTATGCATGTTGTAAAAGCATATTCTGACATTATTGCAATAAAGAAAAAACTAAACCCTAAAATACCATGGATACTTCATGGATATCAAGCTAATAGTACAATCACCTTAAAGTTAATTGAGCAGGGATTTTATTTCTCATTTGGAGTCAGGTTGTTGAACCAAATATCGAATAATGTTGATATTGTAAGGATTGTCCCGCACGACAGGTTATTTCTTGAGAACGATGACTCGGAAATTGAAATCGAGCAGATCTATGAAAAAGCTACCGCAGTATTATCTTTGTCGCTGGAGAATTTAAAACAAATTATTAATCAAAATTTTAATAAGCTTTTTGGAAACGGATTTAAATAGCACCAATGACTGGCTCGAACGTACAAAGCTTCTTATGGGAGGTGATCGGCTGGAAAAACTTCAGAAATCCAATGTGTTAGTTGTCGGTCTTGGAGGTGTTGGGGCGTATGCAGCCGAACACATCTGCAGAGCCGGAGTTGGCAAAATGACAATAGTCGATGGAGATAAGGTACAGGCAAGTAACCGGAACCGGCAGTTAATTGCATTAACGAGTACAACAGGCATGTCAAAAGCTTCTTTGATGGGCAATCGTCTGCTTGATATTAATCCCGGACTTGACCTTAACGTTATTCCTGAGTATATAAAAGACGACAGGATGATTGAAATACTCGAAGAAAAATATGATTATGTTGTTGATGCCATTGATACTTTAGCTCCTAAAATTTATCTGATATATCATTCTGTTCAAAAAGGGTTGAATATAGTTAGCTCAATGGGATCGGGCGGAAAATATGATCCAACTTCTATCGAAATTACAGATATTGCCAAATCTTATAATTGCACACTTGCCCGGATTTTACGCAAGCGATTGCACAGACTCGGTATTCGCGATGGTGTTAAAGTAGTTTTTTCTCCCGAAAAACATGATAAAGAGTCGGTTCTATTAACCGAAGGAGAACAGAATAAAAAATCGACTGTAGGAACTATTTCTTTTATGCCTCCTGCTTTTGGATGTGCAATAGCTTCGGTGGTTGTTAGGGATATTGCTGGTATTTTTTAGAGTTTTGGTTAAGATTTATTTCCCCGAAATCAGCAATTGTCGAACCTAATTGGTAAGGTAAATTCAACTTTTACGAGTTCTCCCGATTGTCGTCCGGGTTCCCAGGCCGGTAAATCCTGCACAACCTCTAAAGCTATTTTATCTAATTCCGGATTATGTCCTTTAATGATGGAAGTTCGTCCGATTTTGCCATTTTCGTTTACAACAAATTTTACGTAAACCAAACCACATGATCGTAGATTATTTTCCTGACCTGCAATCTGAATACGGTTGCGAATATGACTATCCAAAGCTGAAATTCCACCAGGAAATTCCGGCATTTCATCCGTTAAGGTAAAAACTGTTCCTTCGTATTTGCGGTCAATATTTTTATCATATGCTTGTGTAAGCTTTTTAGATCCATCATTAGTAACAACAGGAATTTCAGATTCAGACCTGCCAGAACAAGCAAAAAAAGAAATATGTTCAGAACTAAACATGAAAATATTTGAAAA
>CAYLZH010000080.1:0-17352 GCA_964388245.1 uncultured Bacteroidales bacterium | reverse complement strand
GTTTTTCCATGTCCCGGTGTTGGCATGGATCAGGATGCTATTATTGCTGATATTGATATCGTTATGGATCAGGATAATAGAGCTCTTGTTGTAAAAAATCCTGATTTGGAGAACCTAACAACCCAATTGTATTCGGCCGATGGAAAGTTAATAAACCAATCATCGGACAGTAGTTTACTGAACCGGATTGATATGTCGGATTTTGCTGCGGGAATTTATATTGTGAGAGTAGTAACAAAAGACGAAACATTACAGGAAAAGATATTTCTTCAGGATTAAGCCTTAATCCAAAAATCAGACCTGATAAGCAATAGCGGAAAAAAGTTTCTTCTATTTTGGGAAAATTAGTTTTACAAATGCACCCTTTCCTTTTTCATTATTGCCGATTACAAGACTGCCTGAGTGTAATTCCATGGCTAACTTTGCAGTAGCCAGATCAATACCAATATTATCATCATATGAGCCTTCATCAGACTCAAATAATCCAAAGCCATCGGCTAATATGCGGTCAGGAAATCCTTTGCCACGATCAGTAATCAAAATCTTGCGGTTCTCATTATCAGAAAAAATATTTACTGTTACTTCACTACCTGTATTAGAGAATCTTATACTATTGTCTAACAAGTCGTGTAATGTGGACTTAATTAAATAAGGATCGCAGGGTAATTTTATTTCAGTTTCATGACATTCGATTTTTAATCTAATATTTTTTTCATCAGCTTTTTCGATTAATGAACTAAATGCATCATTAATTAATTGTTTTACATTTTGTTGCTCAATCTGTAATTTAAATGCTCCGGTGTTTAACTCGGTGTAACGAAGTGCTTTGGCGGAAAATACTTCAAGACGGGAAGCAGATTTCTTGAAAGCATCTATAAAATCGGAATACTGACTTTCAGCCAATTCATCGTGCAGGATATCGGTTAATCCACAAATCCCGTTAAGAGGTGTTCGTATTTCATGACTTATTATTTGAAGGAATTTAGTTTTGGCTTCATCAAGTTTTAACAATTGATTATTTGCCTTGTGCAGTTCAATATTCGTTTCCTGAAGCTGAATAAGCAGCTCGGTATTTTTTCGCCAAAGTTCTTCGGCATCCAATGCATTATTAATAACAATCCTGATTTCTTCTTCGTTCCACGGTTTTTGCAAATAGTGATAAATTTTACCCTTGTTTATTCCATCGATAATGGCTTCAATGTCACTATAGCCGGTAAGAATCAGTCGAGGTGTATGAGGGTATTCGGCTGAGATGCTTTCGAAAAACTGTGTACCTGTCATGTTTGGCATCCTTTGATCGGCAATTATAACACGTACATCATTCTCATTAAGCAATTGTTTTCCTTCAACAGCCGATTTGGCAAGCAGAATAGAATAATAATCCTTGAATTGAAGTTTAAAACTTGTAAGATTAATCTGCTCGTCATCTATATACAATATCAATGGCTTATATGCTTTTGTATTATTATTAGTTCTGGTAATTATTTCCATTAAATTGTCATTTATCAGAATTGTGTTTTCTCATTCAGTTATTAATCAGATTTTTGTAAATAATGTTTCCAAACAATCTTAATTCTTACTTATTGAAATATGGCCTCAGTTAATTTAATCATGTATCCATTTAATTGATCTGTTTCTCCAGTTCAACGATCTTTTTTTCAAGAAGTTTTACTTTATCCTTAAGTTCTTTTATTCTAAATTCCCTATCGATAAATAGTTTATTAAACTGTTCGAGTTCATCGTTTTTTTTCTCAAGGTCTTTTGTACGCTCTTTTACAAGTTCTTCCAGATGTTCCTGATGTTTCATCAGTTCTTCATTAACAATCCTGAGTTGTTCAATAAGTTTTGCATTTTTTCTGGTAAGCAGGACCGAATCAATGGCATTGTTAAGAACCATTTTAATTTCATCTTCCTTCCATGGCTTTTGGAGATAGTAGTAAATCTTCCCTTTGTTTATTCCATCAATCACAGCTTTTATATCACTGTAGCCGGTTAATATCATTCTTGCAGGATCAGGATACTTGTTTTGTATATTCTCAAAAAATTCTGTCCCGGTCATGTTTGGCATTCGCTGATCGGCAATAATTACCTCAACATCTGTCTTAACTAAGATATCAAAAGCTTTGCTGGCAGAAAGAGCTGTCAGAACATTATAATATTCGGTAAACTGATATTTAAAACTAATCAGATTGCTTTCTTCATCGTCGATGTAAAGTATTGTATATTTCATTTCATTCGTATTTTTGTATTATACTCCGATAGTTTTCACACAATAATTGGATATTATACATTATTCTATGACACAACTGTTTAACAACTATAAATATTTATCATTTTTCAAATGTAGGATAGTTTTTAATATGGATGCTCATCATAAATTTCAAAATATATATGGTGTAATCTAAAATCAAAGTTACACTAAAATCCCGGAATTGTAATAATAAAACTCGTTCCTTTACCTAATTCACTTCTCACGTCAATTTTGCCTTTATGGTTCTTTATAATTCCATGAGAAATGGACAGGCCCAAGCCTGAACCTTCGCCTACATTTTTAGTCGAAAAAAACGGTTCAAAAAGTCTGTTCACTATTTCAGGGCGTATACCTGAACCTGTATCGCTTATGGTGATTTGCAAATGTTCAATCTCATCTTTTAAAACTTTTTCAGTTTTAATTGTGATAGTCAGGGTGCCTGTTCTATCATCTTTTTCTGATAAAGAATCGATGGCATTTGTAAGAAGGTTCATGAACACCTGATTGAGTTTTCCCGGATAACACAGAATTGGAGGAATATTTCCATATTGTCTTTCAATAGTAATTTTATCTTTTATTCTGTGATGTAAGAGTGCCAGTGTGCTTTCAATATTTTTATGGATATCGGCAGATTTTTTTTCTGCCTGATCTAAATGAGTAAAAATCTTTAAACTCTCAATAATCCTTGTAGTCCTTTCTGCTCCATTAATTATTATCCCGGTTAGTTGCTTCACTCCCTCGATTAGTTCGTCATATTCGATTTCCTCTTTAAAAGTATCAATCATTTGTGATATGTTATTTTCACCTTTTTCGATTGATTTTAGGCAAAATGTAGTAAATGAGATTAATTTCCTAACAAGTCGATCGAGGGTAATGCTACTGGAGTTTACAGCATTTATCGGATTATTTATTTCGTGTGCTATTCCTGCTGTTAGTGTTCCGAGCGATGCCATTTTTTCGGCTTGAACCAATTGGTTTTGTGTGTTGGCCAATTCATTTAGCAGGTTTCTAAGGGATCGGTTCTTCTCTTCAAGTTCTTTTTGAAATATCCTCATGTTATAATGAGTTTCTACACGGGCAATTACTTCATCAATATGAAAAGGTTTTGTAATATAATCAACTCCTCCGCTTTCAAAAGCCTTTACTTTATCGATTGTATCTCCTTTTGCACTAATAAAAATAACAGGTATTTCTTTCAGCTTTGTATTAGATTTTAAACGCTTACAAACCTCAAATCCATCCATTTCAGGCATCATGATATCCAGAAGTATAAGATCTGGAATTTCTTTATCTGCTGATTTCAGGGCCATTTCACCTTTAAGAAAAAGTCGTGCTTCAAAGCCATTATCGGTTAATATATTTTCCAGAAGTTCAAGGTTTCCCGGAGTATCATCAATTACCATAATATTTGCGCTCATCGTAACTAACTTTTAGGTTTAAATAAATGCAATGCCTCTTCGTACTGATAGCTTTTAACCAGTTTAAGAATAGTTTTGGAAATGGCTTGATCATGCTCGCGCAGTTCTTCAATATATCCGAACAGTTTTTTACGGTATCCATGTTCAATTGCCTCTACAATTTTTGCCTTTAAATCGGCTGGGATAGCTTCTATTGTTGCTGTTATACTTTCTACTTTTGTTTCCTTCGATTCAGCCGGTTGTACCGGGCTCTCAGGCTTAGCGGCATATTCAAATTCAATGTTACAGTGCATTCTTATTTTTTCAAATAATTCGGCTTCTTTAAATGGTTTTCTGATAATATCGGACGACCCGGTCATTCTTATCGAATCCATTTGCTCTTCAAGAACACTGGCAGTTACTGCTATTATTGTTGTTTCATTCTTTTCGTCCAGGGCTTTTATTCTTCTTGTTGCTTCGAATCCATCCATTACAGGCATGACCATATCCATTAGTATCAGTTGTGGTTTCCATTTCTGATATTCGCGAATGGCTTCTTCGCCATTATTTGCCTCAATTACGTCTATTCCAACAATTGATAGAAGTTTTGATAAGAGTTCTCTGTTTGTTTCCCGATCGTCGGCAATCAAAACAGTGAATTTTTCAGACTTATCCTTAAGTCCGATTACCATTCTGTTAGGAAATTGAATGATTATATCCTGGACATCTCCTCGTTTTGTACTAAAGGAAAATCGAAAAGTACTTCCACTACCATATTTACTTTTTACTGTTATATTACCCTGAAGCAGTGATGCATGTTGCTTGCATATAGCCAATCCCAGGCCCGATCCCTCACGAAACTTTGAAGTTCCGGTTATCTGTTCGAAATATCCGAATATTTTGCCAAGGTCATCTTCAGCGATGCCTACACCGGAATCAGTAACATCAATAAATAAATTCACATCATCGCCCGATTCAAATAGCACACCGGCCTGAATATGAATTCCCCCCTGATCGGTAAATTTAACTGCATTGCCAATAAGGTTAATCAATATTTGCCTGATTTTTCCTTCATCAGATATTAAATATTGTGGAAACTCGCCAGCAATATCTTTTCTAAGCTTCAGGTTTTTAGCATTTGTACGTACCCGAAACATCGCTTCAATATCTTCAAGCATTTGATGAATATCAAAATTTACTTCTTTAAGTTCAACATGCCCAGCTTCGATTTTCGACATCTCAAGTACATCGTTAATCAATGCAAGTAAATGCTCGCCACTCCGGTTAATGGTATTTATATTTTTCTGTTGGGCATCAGAAAGTTCACTATCGCGCAACATCAATTGGGAAAAGCCCAAAATTGCATTCATTGGGGTGCGCAACTCATGAGACATGTTCGATAAGAAAACACTTTTGGCCTTGTTGGCAGCCTCTGCTGTTTCTTTGGCAATGCGCAGTTCCTCTTCGGCTTTTTTTAGTTCTGTAATATCCTGAACTGAACCCAATGATTTAATTGCCTCACCTTTGGTATTATATATAATATTGAAATTTTCGGTCAGGAATTTAATTCGTTGATCCTTTGTAATAATCCGGTACTCTATATTTCCATGTTCCATTTTTTCTGAAATCATTGCTTCAATTTCAGATTTAACACGCTCCTTGTCTTCTGGATGAAGAAAATCATAAAATGCCTTGGAATCGGCTCCAAAAGTATCCAGCTCTTCCTCAAAAACTTTTAGTGCTTCGGCAGAGAAAATCAACTTGTCGGCAACCAAATCATGAACCCAACTACCAACTTTGGCAATTTTTTGTGTTTGCTTCAACTGGTCCTGTTTTTCGATCAGCGCCGAATTCATAATTTCAAGTTCCTGAGTCCGCTGTTTTACCCTGTTTTCCAGTTCTTCGTTAAGTTGTTTCAATTTGGCTTCGGCCTTTTCACGATGGTCTTGTCGTACCTGGATTTGTGCCAGCATATTATTGAATTGAGCATAAAGTGTCCCAATTTCATCAGCCCGTTTAAATCTAATTTGGGTTGAATAATTGTGTTCTTCGGATATCTTTTTCGTAACATCAGCTAACTCAAGAATCGGTTTCGAGATAATTCCCTGAAGCCTTTTGGCCACAATAATTATCGGGATAATCAATACTGTAAGTAATAATCCGAGAATAATAATATTAGTAATTATTTTCTGTTGAACTACATCGGTTGAGATTCTTAAAAACAATGTGCCATAAACCTCATCCTGGAACATAATAGGTCTAAACAAATGCAACGCCTGATTCTCTATTTTTGGCTGGTTAATAAATTCAGAAGGAAATTCGAACCGGGGTGTTTCAACTTTGCTGTAACTGGCAAAAATATTTCCAGAAGTATCATAAACACATGCATTGATTACATTTGGCAGGGCTTCAAGATTATGAAGGTTTTCTGCTGCTTCATCCTGATATCCAAAAATTAGGGGTGCAACACAATAGTTGCTAACCAGTGCTGCATCCATATTTGCTTTACTGATTACTTCATTTCTAAAATTCAGAATATCGATAATGCTATAAATGGTAAGCCCGGTTAAAGTTGTAAGCAAACTTACAAATATGATAATCAGAAACAGTTTCCTGCGAATTGATATTTCACTAAATTTTTTCATAATCATGTTTCATTTCCTTCTGTAATTCTTTTCAGTAAATTCTTAAACAGCTCTATTTTTGTTAATTATTCATTTTTAGGATTAATAATTTTCGCAACTTTAATCAGAAGAAAACTAACCTTAAAACCTGCATTATCCAATCCTTTCTCATTTATCTCAAACCTTATTTTATTGCTCTGAATAGAAAAATTCACAAGGATACCGGCCTCAGCATATCCTCTGGTATCTCCTACCATAAGCACAGGTTTGCCTTTTATAGCAGAAACAATTGAGTCGACGTGGCCTTTTTCGGAGCTTGAAACAAATAAGATATGACAATCTTTGAGATCGTCAATAGTCCTGATATATTGAATTTCAACTTCGCGATCCTTTATTTTATGGTATTCGTAAGCTTCTTCCAGAAATGTACCAAACGGGTTCTTGCCCAATACAGTAATAATAAAAGGTTTAGAAAGGTCATCATGTAAAACTCCTGAAGGCCACTCAATAAACCTTGACAACTGCTCCATGGCAACAGCCTTCATTAAGAATTCATTGGATTGTGAAAATCCCATCATCGATATACAACAAAATAATGCAATTGTATGCAAGGTTATTATCTTAGGTATTTGCTTGTATTTTCGATTATCAGGCATTATTCTTTTATTCGATTATTCTGATTTTTAAATACTGAAAATTAATCGCATGTGGATATTCCTGCCATCCTGTAAAAATTTATGTGTGCCCGACCTGCGAATATTCGGATGATAATATTCCTGATCCAGAAGATTGTTTATTGTGATGAATCCATTGAGCTTAAGGTCGTTCAAATCTATGTCCATCCAATGAAGCGTGAACTTCAGGTCATTTATTGCATCAACAGTGTAAGGATCAACAATTGCAGTATTTCCACTTATGGCTTCATATTTATTTACATAGCTGTACAATATACTTGCTGATAATTTTTTATAAACAGGATGACTTATACCAATATTAATTTTCTCCTTTGGAATGCTTAACACCTCAGACCTTTCAGTTTTATTTTGAATCTCATCATATACATCCTGATGAATATCAAAAATAAAAGCTCCGTTAACAAAGGATATTAGCTTGCCGGTTTTAAGATCGAATCTGAACTCCGACCCTGTAGCTTTTTGCTTTTCGACTTTGCCAATCCCTGTTCCAATAATAGAACCAACCGAGCCAATAAAATCTGAAACAATGTTGTGGTATCCTGCCAGGCTTATCCGGGCCGAAGTACCAAAATTGTGAGAATAATTCGCCTCAAAAGACCTTAATTTGGCCGGACTAAGATTTGTGTTGCTGCTTAACTCAAATACATTTGGTTCGCGATATGCCTCGCCATACATAAATTTTACGATATCCTTCTTTGAGGGTTGAATTATCAAACCACAGCGGGGATTAAAAGTATGACCGTAATGATTCTGATTATCGAACCTTGAACCTGCAACAAGCCAGAGTGTATTCTTAATAAAAGTATGATTAACCTGAGCATATAAACTGTGTTTGTAACTGGTATAAACTTCCTCCCTCTTCGACAGGTCGAGGGGAATATCATAACTTGCCCCAAGATTAACACCTGCATCGGAAACAGCCAATCCAACATAATCGACATTATCAAACTCGTACCCAAAATCGATGGTGGTCCTTTTGCCACTGCACAGGTTTAGGAACATGTTAAGTTTTTGTCGCTGGCTGCCACGACTGTTCTTGTTGGTATAGATATGGTTAAAATACCTTTGAATATCTGTTGAAGTTATATTTTCAGAATCGATAATGCTTTGATCGATCAGGTAGTGGGCAAAACTGTTGTAATACCCTTTTATTTCATCAATCCCGTTAAGAATGGTTCCTGATGAGGTACTAACATTTTCAGGAATCTGGTATATATCCACATTGCTATTCGATTGCAAACGTGTAATTGGCCAAAATCCGCTGTGGTATCTTCCCCACATAAACGATGATATATGCTGATAATCAATGGAGAGACTAATCATTTCTGAAATTTGCTTTTTAATGCCTCCATATAGTACTTTCATCTCCCGTATATCTTCGCCATCGGTATAATTCCATCTAAGCTTCTCAAGTCCATGCGATTGTTTATTGAAATAATAATTCATACCAAAATACAGTCCTTTGTAGTCAAGTTGAAAATTGATTGGCCTTGCTTCGCTTGGATTTTTATAATATTTCAGATATTGATTTGCATACTTGTTATCTGCCCATCCTTTTGAATAATTAACAGTATCCTTAACAAAATCAAGAAGATCGGTTTCGCTGCTATTAAATTGTCTGATACTTCCCTTGATACTAATATCTCCAAATTTTTTCCCAAATACAAAGCTGGAAGCAATGGTATTGTAAGATCCAAACTCCTGTGAAACTTCAAATCCCTCAAAATCAATATTGGCATCCTTTGTAATAATATTAATAACACCGGCCAATGCATTAGCCCCATATAATGCCGAGCCTGGAGTTGCCATAACTTCTATTCTTTCAATGTTGTGTGTTGCAAATTGCCGGCTTATAAATCCTTCCTGTGCAATAATATTATTAACTTCCCTCCCATTAATCATCAGGAGGGTTTGCGAAAAATTAGAAACAAGCCCTCTTTGTCCTCCCCAAACCCAACTGTGAGGATCGTATAGATATACACTTGCTATGTATTTTAGTGCATCCTGAAGTTGCAGAAAGCCATACATGTTTATTTCTTCAGCAGTAACCACATAAACAGTACCCGGAGCTGTTGCATATTTTTCGGTTTTTTTCGAAACAGATACTATTTCAACATCCAGAAATTCTTCAAGGCTTAACCTGAACAAATCCTCAGCCTTTTTAATTTCCTGTGCAAAAAATGGCTCAACACTTATCAGGACACAAATAATAAACAGGAATGTTATCTTTTTCATAAGTCACTGCCTTGTTTTATTAATAGTATATTTTAACTGCGAGGCCAAGTAATTGCGATGTTGTACTTATGCCAGCGCTATCTAATGAGTTTTTATTGATTTCAAATTTTATTCTTTTTCCTGATGAAATAAAATTTACTGCTACACCTATCTCCCCGTATCCATCTGTATTCGAAACAGTAAGTGTTTTACACTTCATTATTTTTTTAATTATGGTATGAATGGAATCGTGATTTTGCCCTGTGATAAATAAAATATGGCTGTAATTATTTTCGTCAATCGAAGCAATTTCACTCACAACAATTGTCCTGCCATCAACTGTTTTTTTTCCGGCAATTTGTTTAAGTGGGGATGACATTTCTGATTCGCCGAGAATTGTTATATAAAAATGATCCTGTATAGTATCGTTTGGCCATTCCATAAACTTTGTAAAATTGAAGATATAGGCTGCCATAATATTCTCCGCCTTCCCTGTTGTTTGCGACAATCCCTTATGTGAGCCTAACAGGATCAGTATAATAATAGTGCAATATGTTTTAACCGGTATGTTCATTTAATGGCTGAAATGATTTTTAGTATTAAGCATAATCCTATTTATTTAAGCTGAATGTACATTTTAAAATTATTGTACGTTGGGGTTGACGATACCTGTCGGGTGGTCTGTTCGATGTATGATAATACTCCGTATCAAACAGGTTTCTGATAATAAGTTGAAAATCGAAATTGTGAAAATTTAAATACGAGATGGTGGAATGAACAAGAAATGCGGGTTCAATTATGTCCGAATTTGTTGCACTAATTATTTTGGGATTTTTACGTTCGCCCAGATAGTTTCCACGCAGACTTAGTTTTATGTTTTCGTTAAAGCTGTAAATTACTCCGGCATTTGCACCATGCTGTGCTATTTCAGGTATTTTCTGATCCATCGAATCCAATGTATTGTTATAAGTGTAATTAATATATGAGACCAGTCTTTTATACTTTATGTCGATCCCTATCTCAATCCCATCTGTAGTTAATTCTCCATGATTGCTCCAATAATAGCTATTATTCGCAGTTTTTTTATTGATTTTATCATACAAATAATTCCTGTATACTGACATGTTAAGCTGAACAATTTCATTAATCGTGTAGTTTGCGATAATCTCAATTGACTTAATCATTTCGGGTTGTAAATTAACGTTACCTAAGCCATTGGTATAATCCCAGGGTTTTGGTGCCCTGAATGCTTCAGAATATAAAAGTTTTGATGTGAACTTTTTTGAGTGATAAATAAGACCGGTCATTGGAGTAAACACCTGATCGTAAACACTGCTGTTATCAAACCTAGCCCCCGCTGTAAAGCTCAATTGGGAAAAAAATTGGTATTGCCCCTGCATAAAAACACTAAAAAGTGAGTTCGACAATAAATCTGGTTTCTCTGGTGTTGGAGGTTTCTCCAAAGCTGAATTACTAAAACTCTTCGAGAAACCGGATGCAAGGCTTTCATACTCAAACAGAATTCCTCCTGTAATGCTCAAATTTCCTGTGGGTTTATACGAAAATATATTTTCAATTCCTGCCAGGCTATTTGGCCTGTAATATCCAACCTGTGCCGTATCTACAATGTAGCCAATAGTGTTGTCGGCAACAGTTGAATTCCGGTAATAGGCTTTTGATTCGAAATTTAACTTCTCAGTAAATCTATGGGTGTATTTTAAATATGAGTTAAGAAAAAGTATATTCCAAAGCGAGTTCCGGTCGAGGTAATTTGTTCCTTCCGTTTTATAATTCGTTGTTCGTGATGCCTGTTTATTCTGAAAGTTTAGCCCAAATGTAAGTTTCCTGAACCGGAGTTGGGCATCAACAGCATAATCCTTTTCGAAATTTTCCATGTTGTCGCTCCAGTTGTTATCGCCATTAGCCCCTCCGATATCTGCTTTATTGCTTGTTTTAAACATACCTGATAACCTGAATCCTGTTTTCTTATTGTTGTTATAATGTCCATATCCAAAATTCCCGTAGCTTGTATTAAATGATCCGTATGCAGCATTGGCCTCAATTCCCTGATTATCTTCAGATCCCAATGTAATAATATTTATAATTCCTGATATTGCATTTGTTCCGTATAATGTCGAAGCCGGACCAGATACTACTTCAATTTGCTTTACATTATCAAGGTTAAATTGTCCACCACCATAAAAACCTCCTGAGTTAAGTTCGTTTATCTGGACTCCATCAACCAGTAACAGGATATAATTATTCTGGTTGGTAACTCCTCGTTGAAATACATAGGAATTAAAGCCCTGAATATTCCTGAATTGAAATCCTGGCAGGTCCGACAGTGCTTCTTCGAGAGTAAAATAGCCATGAGTTTTTATCTGCTCGGCAGTTATTACGTGAACATTAGCAGCTACTTCACTAATTTTTTGAAGTGTCTTCGATGCTGAAATCACTTCAATATCCTGAAGCATAGTTATATCAAGTTTTAAAAGGTCGTCCAGCTCGCTTTCCTGCGATAGCATGCATATCGGATATATTATTAACAGGGAAAGAATCAGTACTGCTTGATATAGATATTTGTATCTCATTTGCCGGTAATTTGTAATTTGATCAAATTAAATAATACCTATGCAATATACTTTATTTAAACTTAAATTGTATGAATATTGTGACCAAATCAACCATTGAACCTTATTAACCCAGGTTTTGCTCCTTTATTTAACCTAAACATTTATCGGAATTTATAAGTAATCTGAAGTTTTACTTATTTAATTATCTGCGACTTATAATTCCAATTTCAAATTTTAATATTTTCTGAATAAGGTAGGTTTGCTTTGAGAGATTCATAAATAAGACAGTAACTTGTCCCAATCGTGAGCAAGAAAGTGGCACTATAATTATAATACTGATGAAGTCTATCAGGTAAATTTATTATTTGGTGATATAGTTAATTTCAATAGTATATTCATGATCTGATTCAGGATATACATATAAATTGGCATATGAGTAAGCATAATTGCTTGAGTCGTAATAGGCCACAACACTATAATAACGATTATACCATTGATTTGGGCCACTCGGAACATCATTGAAGTAAACCCAACCACTTGCATTAGTGACATCAATAAAATAAGCTTTGCTTATTAAGTCATCGAAATCAGAGTTGCTATAGATATTTTCAGGAATCAGGGCAATATTAATATTTGAAAGCGCAACATTATAGTTATCAACTATTTTTACTGAAAGGTTTCCCACATTATTAAAAGGGGTAGCAGTCTTATATGTTTCATTTCCAGTAAGTACCTGAAATAATTCACCGGCCTGATACTCTAATCCTGCTTTCTCCACTGCCATATAATACCAATAGCAACCTTGTAACAGTTTTCCAAAATCAACTTCTCCGGTAGTATTTGTTGTTTCCGAAGTGATCATATATGATCCCCTATCATAATATAATCCAACATCTGCACCTTCTATAGCATTTTCATTATTATCTAAAACTTTTACTTTAAAAGTACCGCTTTGATCGAGGTAAACTGTAATACTGTCCTGGCCTTTATCACAGGAAAACAAGAATATTGAAGCTAATAGGATATAAACATTAATGGTCTTCATAATCATAAATTTTAGTAACTGGTTTCTATTGATTGATTTTCAAAAGTTAGGCTGTTTATTACAGTAAACAAAGATAACAATTATTTGGAAATTTTCACATGAAATATTACTAATTGTAACTCAAGCTGAAGAATAGCATGTTATGCTCTATCACTTAGAAAGCTACAAAATACAGGTCCCAAACTTTAAACCTGTTTACAGCCAGGCATGTAAGTAGCAATTTCAAAAATCACAAACTCAAAAATAGAATGCCGGCCTTCAGAATGAAGACCGGCATCACTAAAATTAAATTATGAAAAATTTTACCCATTCAGGATTGACCCGCAATCACAGGCCTGTCCTTAATTCTTATGTTAAAATTATTCTCCGTTAGGGAAAACCGTTACAGTTTCGGGAACCGAAAGATTTCCAAATTCATCCATAGTAAATACCGAAAAATCATAGCCCTTAATAGCAAGGCCGGTAATGTGTATAGAATCGATCATCGACGCTGTAGTAATAATACTATCGGAATAATCGATTACTATTTTTTTTGCAACATCCCCGGCCGGATTATCCCATGTAAGTTGAACCTCCATTAATCCAGGCTCTGCAACGAGATTAATTACTTTGGGTGAATAAACCTTGTTAATCTCCAGATAATCTGCATAATTATCCTCCATTTTCGTACATTGTACAAACAGCAGGACAATTAAAATCATAATCGAATAAATAATACCTGTAGTTTTCATTCTATATTAATTTTCAATATTGTCTAATCCAAACAAAGTAATCTCCGAACCATAAACATTAATTTCGCTACCGAAACTCGAAGTAATACTGAACTTAAGATAGCGGAATGGTTCGGTAACATTATTCAGCATAAACCCATGTCCATTCAGGGCTTCGAGAACGGCCCAATCCGGCACGTTACCTTCATTATCCTTATGGTCTTCAATTTCGAAGTGCCCCACGAATTGCCAATCCGACAAATCGTTACCGACATAAATATCGAATGCCTGCATGTTTTCAACCTGATAGTAGTAAGGCAATGTACTATACCAGTTAGGTTCTGCATCGGACCACCAATAGGCGCGCTGCCACACAACAAGACGGCTAAGCAAGGCATGTTTATTCAGATCGATAACAATATCCAAAGGATAGTTAAGAGCCCCGCCATTTGCATCCCTGTTAATAATAAAATAACTATTATCGTTGGGATTCTCGTGTGTATCAATTACATCGTCCCAAAAATTTTGTGTTACCCCTTCCCAGGCATTACCATCCACTGAAAGGTGGGGAACTAAAGTCCACGAACTTTTATTAATCTTCTCCTCATATTTTGGAATGGCATTGGCAATATACACCACGTCTGTTCTATTCCCTACCAAATCTTCTATCATAGCCGAAAAACTATATTCTACCGAGTCGAGTCCGGTTATGTTAAAGCTATATTCTTCTAACCATGAAGAAACAATCTTAAAGGTATCAACACCGGGTCCGGTATAATATAAATAAACGTGCACTGTTTTTTCCGAGTTATTGATCCACGATACCTTTACCCCTCCCAGATCTGCAACAATATCCATACTTTCCAGTACCGGATGAATATAGGATTCCAAAGGAGTTATCTTGGCAGTTACAGCCGCGGAGTGATTATTATGATGATCGACTACAAACAAATCTACATTTAAAGGAACGGTGTCATTTAATCCGTCAATTTCGATTGTATCATGAAAATGGCTCGATACTTTAAAAACTTCGTTGCCCAATGTGTTTACATATTTTGCTTTTACAAATAAAACATCATAATCGGCAGGTAGCGTATAGGCAATTTTTGCACCACCATGAGTTGGGATAATATCGGTTACAACCAGTTCGCCCGGTGGAGTTGTGTCTTTTAGTTCTTCCTCGCAGGCCATAATTCCTAAAAGAAACAGTATCGTTATCAAATATTTTATTAAACTTAAGTTTCTCATATCATTCATAATTTAGATTTACCATCCAGGATTTTGAACAAGATTCGTATTTCTGATTAGTTCGTCCAATTTAATAGGTTGCAGATAATCGCGAGGTGTTATAAACGAACGTTGGGCAATATCCGAAACCATATAATAAAACGCTGGTTCGGTTGCATCTATATTAAGCCCTCTGATTGGACTTGAAAACATTTCATGTGCTTGTTTCCATCGCCTGATATCAAAGTAGCGGTGCCCCTCGAAAGCCAGCTCTATTAATCGTTCCTGTCTGATTATTTCACGGAGTCCCTCTTTATCGAGATGCTTGTTGGGTGTTTTAGCAAAGGGACCACCCCAGGCTTCTTCCAACGATGGTACTGCCGATCGTTCACGAATAAGATCCATATAATTGAATGCTTCTTCGCCAGGGCCATAGTATTCGTTATAGGCTTCGGCATAGTTCAGATATAGCTCGGCTAACCGAATCAACGGCCAGGCATAAGTTATCAGTTTGCTATAGCTTTCGCCCTGCGAATCGATATGATTTAATTTCTTCAGACCATAACCTGTAAGCAAATTGTCGTTGCTTTCGTTTTTCTTACCGTTGGGTTCTCCATAACGCATTTCAAGTTCGAAGGTTTCTGACCAACTGCGGTTAAATCCCCTGTCGAATGCAATAGAGGCATAAAAACGAGGCTCGCGTTGCAGGTGGAGGCGCATTGTCAATTGGCCTTCCTGTGCATGGTATTTCTCTTCGGCCGGAATTGGAGTTATACTATATCGCTCATCATACATGAAACTGTAGTCCTCAGTAATAGGCAAACCATTATTAGTGTAGTAAAGCTCAACCATACGTAGCGATGGGGATACCCAGTTCCACGCTGCCTCATTCGATGTGGCATTTGGATTCTTTAATAAAGTTGCTGCCTGCAGGCTCCACCACTCGCTGATAATGGGATCTGAATGGCCCCAAATAAGTTCGCTGTTCCATTTATCTGTCATCATATACCTGTAGTTGTAAAGAGCCTGAACTTCGTCCTGCATGATATTTGCGGAGTCCTGACTTAATTCAATTCCGGCAAAATTAAACAGCGATAATCCGGCAGCTTCAGCTAAATCAATAGCCTCTTTGGCGGCATCAGCAGCCAGTTTCCATTTATCAGCATCGTATTCCTGATTGAAAAGGTGGTTTCCATTGTTATCAGTAAATGTTGAATAAAACTCAGTATTTCCATTAAACAATGGGCTGGCAGCATAAAGTAATACCCTCGACTTAAGGCTTGCAGCTATAACCTTATCAATGCGGCCTAATTCGTTAGATGTACTAACACGTAACGGAAGATCGACCATTGCCTCGTCGATGGTATTTACAATGTAGTCGAAACATTCATCCACTGTATTTCTATGTACCCTTACCTCTTCGATACTTGCAGAAATAGGTAGGTTCTCATCTACAATTGGTACGGGTCCATAGTTTGAAACCAAAAGAAAATGATAGTATGCCTTTAGGAATTTTGCTTCGGCACTCCATTGCAATTTTTCCTCATCAGTCATGTCAACAACATTGTGAATATTTTCTATAAGGATATTACATGTTCGAATGGCTTCGAATAACGATTGCACGCCATTGCCGGTTGCGCCATAGCCCGTCCAATATCCTAATATTGGATCGATGGTGTTTTGCTTTCCTCTCATTAGTTCAATGCCCTGCACATTATGGGCTATTGGGGAAGTAATTTCATCGGAAGCCATCACATAGGTCGAAAATATGGCATCGAACTTGGGAATAAAATGATAACACGTTGCCAGTGCCGTATAGGCCTTATCCTTTCTCTCAAACAATAATTCAATTTCCTGTGTCTTGTCAGGAACAATATCAAGATATTTTTTGCATCCTGCACCAAAAATCAGTAAGACAATTAGTACTATTTGAAATATATTTTTTGCCTTCATAATTAATAGTTTAAAAATTAGCCTGAACTCCAAAGTTATACACCCGCTGCGTTGGATACCCAAGACCATTACCTGCCATTTCCGGATCCCACATTTTAAATTTACTGAAAGTAAGCAGGTTTAATCCGCTAAAATAGATTCTTAACTTCGTGAAATATTTTGAAGTTCCCAAAGCTGCAGGCAGTGTGTATCCCAGTTCCACGCTTTTAAGCCTGATAAAACTTCCGTTGCGTAGCCACCATGTTGATGGTTGTTCGTTATTATAGTTCGATTCGACTGATAAACGGGGCCAGAAAGCATATGGATCGGGATTATCATCCGACCAATGATCGTCGGCAATTATATCAAGTGCATTCTTTCCATCAACAAATGGAGCTATTGTTCCCGGTTCAATAAAAAATGATTGATTTGCTGATCCCTGTATGAAAAATGAGAAATCAAAATCTTTATAGACAGTTGAAACACCAAATCCGAAAACTATCTCCGGAACAGTTGGAAAGCCAATGGGTACCATATCACTTAAATCAATTTTTCCGTCATCGTTAACATCGACATACTTAATATCCCCGGCTCCATAATTGTCTCCTACATCAAGATTAAACTGTTGTGGTGAGTTTATTGCTTCCTCATTATCCACAAACAGGCGCTCGGCAACATATCCCC
>CAYLZH010000079.1:0-17389 GCA_964388245.1 uncultured Bacteroidales bacterium | reverse complement strand
GCTAAAACCTGATATCACTGTGGTAGATTGATCATCATCGCCTTTTTCAATGTGCAACTTAAATTCTTGAGATGAAAGGGTTTTGTACGATTTCGACTTGGTGTCGAAATAAGAAAACTGAACAGGTGAAATGGTAAAATCACCGGCATGTCGCGGAATGATAAGGTATTCAAACACCTTGTTCCCGGTAATTCCCTTTCCCGATGCTTTGAAATTGTTCTTCACTTTCGGATCGTATACTTCGAAATCGGGAGGAAACTTAAAGTTCAATGGATCAATCAATTTCAGATTTCCTGATCCTGATATCCTAACAATCATTGTAATAGCCTCGTTGGTCTTCACGGCAGTTTTATTCATAGAAACCGACATATTCATTTTGCCAACAGCACCTGTAAAGCTGTCTGGTTTTCCGGCAGGTAATGATTTTACATTAACCTTGCGAGCTACGCTTTTTTCATTTACCAGAATATTCTTATAGTTAGGAACCTGTCGACCAAAGAAATCGCGCCTGTAACCCGACTGCACACTAACCTGGCATTGTAACTCGAATGGTTCTATAACAATCTCGCCCGAACGTGTTGGGAACAATACTGACTTCTTCAATGTAACAGCATTATATAGCTCCCCATTTAAGTTTTCACGATACCATGACCGCGTGTTTGCATCAATGTCAGAAGTGATAAATCCATCAAAACTTGGTTGTTTTGAATGCGATATTTGCAATTTTGTTGTCCTTGAATATAATTTTACTGAAGCAATAATATGCTCACCCTGGTACACCTCCAACTTACTTAGTTCAACCCGCAGAAGAACATCATCATCTTTTGTTCCTGCCGGTTGGTTGGTATTTCTTCTACCTGACGCTGATTTAGTCTGCCCTTTTACTACTTCAACAACAACTGAATTGGAAGTATAGTTTTTGCCCTTTACTTTGATTTTTGCCGCAGGAATAGTGAATTTCCCGGGTTTCATCCCTGCCAATATGTAGGTATACGAATTAGTTATTTGCCGTGTAACCTGACCTCCTGTCATCTGGACACTGGAACTGCTTGAAGTATTTGGTCCTGACAGGCGTTGAAAGTTTTTGAAAGCAGGCCCCTGAAAACTCTGTCCTTCCTGGTTAATTTCATAGGTAAGTCGAAACTGCTCGCCCACAGCTACAACTCGTGGAGCTGTGGCTTTAAAGGTAATCTGGGAGTAGGCTGCAAATCCAGCAACAATTAATGATATGATAACTATTAGTTTCTTCATTGTGCTTCTATTTCGATGCAATGCTTTTTATAACAAATTTCAAAAATACGTTTTTAAATAGGACAAATATCATTTTCCAATGTTCGTACATTAATGCAACTATCTATCAGACGCACACCGTGTGACTCTATCCTTAGTTTACCAAATTTCCAGTTTCTATTTTCAAACTTACCAATCCTTCTCTATCAATCCCTTCTTAGCTTTTTTCTTTTGTTTTTTCAGTTTATCCTGTAATTCTTTTTCATCCTGTTGGATGGCCTGCAATAGTCGCTCGGCATCTTCTTTCGACATTTCGTCCTCTTTCATTGCCTTTTGTTCTTCTCCTCCCTCTTTCTTCTCGTCTTCCTGCGCCTGTTGTTGTTGCTGCTCCTCTTGTTGCTGTTGTTCTTGTTCTTGTTGTTGCTCTTGCTGTTGTTCCTGTTGCTGCTGTTCCTGATTCTCGTCCTGGTTTTGATCCTGGTTCTCACATTGATCCTTATTCTGCTGCTGTTGTTCGTTCAGCATTTTCTGTGCAACAGCCAGGTTGTATTTTGTGGCTGTATCGCGAGGATTATTCCGCAAGCTGTTTTTAAATGCATCAATACTCTCCTGTAATTTTCCTTCCATCAATAAAGAGTTACCCAGATTATGGTAGGCTTGTGCGAGTTTTTCCTTTTCATTTTCTTTTGATGCCAGGATTTTATACTGATCGGTTGATTCTGAAAACTTTTGTTGCTTATATAGCGAGGCTCCCAAATTAAATCCACCCTCGTAGGAGTCAATGTTCTTGTCCAAAGCCTTACGATAAGCCAGCTCAGCATTTTGCATCCTGATGGTATCAACATATCCGGAGTCGCCGAGTGCCTTTTCAAAGTAATCGTTTCCTTTTCGGATGTGTTTGCGTTCCTGCTGAGCATGGGTTGGCAACCACAATGAAATCAACAAAATGATGAAAATGGGAATTGCCCATATCCTTGTCATCTTCATGTAATTATATTTTTTCATTTTATATTTTTCAGTTTTCAAATTATCCTTCCTCAATGTTTAATCTTATCTAACTAAAGAAGCAGAATTCTGTGTCTCAACTACTTTGTGCTTTCTATTTCCCAAATTACTGATTTAGGTATTTCCTTAATTCCTTATTTTCCAAACAATCGAATCCCTTTCAAATACCTGTTCTTTCTTTCAAGGATAATGAACTCCAGTAACAACAGGAACAAAGCCACGGCTATAAAATATTGAAATCTATCTTCATACTCCGAATAGGCTGTGGATTCGATTTCGGTTTGCTCCATCTTATTGATCTCTTCAAATAATTTCTTCAGTCCTGTCTGGGAGTTATTTGCTCTGATATATTTTCCCTGACCAGCAGATGCTACCTGTTGAAGCATGGTTTCATCCAACTTTGAAATAACAACTTGTCCTGTCCTGTCGGTCCTTAAATTTGAATAACCTGAATTGCCAATAGGTATTGGTGCCCCTTTAGGAAGCCCCATCCCAATAGTATGAACAATTATGCCATTTTCTACAGCATCCTGCGCCTTTGCAATAGCATCGTCCTCATGGTTTTCGCCATCGGTAATTATAATTATGGCCTTGTTTTTATCTATATCCGAAGCAAAACTTTTTGAGGCCAGTTCAATTGCAGCACCAATTGCAGTGCCCTGGGTTGGAACCACCTTTGTATTTACGGTTGACAAAAACATTTTAGCTGCTGCATAATCCGTTGTGATGGGAAGCTGTACATAAGCCTCGCCTGCAAAGACGATAAGTCCAATTTTATCGTTATGCAATTCATCCAAAAGTTTCGATATAGCCCTCTTGGATCGTTCCAGGCGATTAGGCTGAATATCTTCGGCAAGCATGCTGTTTGAAACATCAAGAGCAATAACCAGCTCAACGCCCTTACGTTTTACTTCTTTAAGCTTTGAACCAATTTGTGGACCAGTCAATCCTACAATCAGAAATCCCATGCCAAGCATAATTATGCTAAATTTCCAGATTGGGCGTTGGGTACTTACATCATCCATCAAAACTTTTAAAATATTCGTATCGCCGAATTTTTTTAGCGCCCGTTTTCGTAATTGCCATGCAACAACAAAAAGAATAATGATAACAGGGATGATCATCAGGGCATATAAAAACTCTTTATGTGCAAATTGAAACATATTGTTTGTTATGATTTTTGAGCCAGGTCTAAAAAGCATCTTTATCGCTCAACTCGGCATTGTTGATAATCTTCAACTCCTCATTAACAAATAGTTAACTGCTGGTCAAAAATCATCGCCGCCTTGATTTGAGCGATAAAGATGCTTTTTAGACTCGACTTATTTATTTGTCATTATCATTTTAAAATTTAGAACATCAAAATTAAACTCCTTTTTCAGCGCTCTATTAATTACTTAACTACACTGTACTAAACCTATGGAATATTCCGTAACACTGTCTGCCTGAGCAGTATTTCAAAAATCAAAAGAATAGCCGCAGCCAGGGCAAAGGGTAAAAATTCCTCCTGTTTTTTGCTATATTCTTTGACTTCAATTTTTGATTTTTCGAGTTTATCAATCTCCACGTAAATTTCCTGTAGTTTTGTATTATTTGTAGCCCTGAAATATTTTCCATCTGTCATGCGGGCAATATCGCGAAGGGTTTCCTCGTCGATCTCCACTTCTATTTGCCGGTAAACTTTCCGACCAAAAAAATCGGTGGCCGGGTAGGGTGCCATACCCATTGTTCCTACTCCGACTGTGTAAACCCGAACCCCGAAGGTCTTTGCAATTTCTGCTGCTGTCATTGGAGAAATATCACCGGCTGTATTGTTACCATCAGTAAGTAGGATAACAACCCGGCTTTTTGCATCACTTTCTTTCAATCGTGTAACAGCTGTTGCCAGTCCACGCCCAATGGCTGTGCCATCTTCGATCATTCCGTTTTTAATGTCTTTAAAAAGATTGATCAATATGGCATGGTCGGTAGTAAGTGGGCATTGGGTAAAGCTTTCGCCAGAATAAACTACCAGCCCTATTTTATCATTTCTACGCCCGCTTATAAATTTAATGGCCACATCTTTAGAAGCTTCCAATCGATTTGGTTTGAAATCCTCTGCTAACATACTTCCGGAAATATCGAGGGCAATTATAATATCGATTCCTTCGGTTGTAACATTTTCCCAACTGTTTGTTGATTGAGGGCGTGCCAATACAATAATCAACAATGAAACGACTGCCACTCTTAAGGCAAAAACCAGGTGCCGCAAATATACACGCCATCCTGTTCCACAACTCTGAAATGCTGACAAACTCGAAGTCTGGATACTTGCACTGAGCTTATTTTGCTTCAACACATACCACACAATCATGGCCGCTACCAAAACGAAAAGGTAAAAGAAATCCTTATGTGCAAAAACTATATGGCTCATCATGATTCAATTGTTTTGTTATCTGTTTCCGAAGCATCTTTTTTTGATGTATCCCCGGATATAGATGGGCTTGGATTATTATCTGTTATTGCCTGAGCTTGATCTTTTTTTTCTTCTTGATGATCTGATAGATTTTCGTTGGATGCCAATTCCTGACCGTTATCCTCAGGCTGCTGACTGCCTGCTGTTAACACTTCTTCCTTTTTTGTTGTCAGATCAACTTTTTGCTTGGTTTTCATTACAAAATCATAAGCATGTTTCAGGCTTAACTCATTTTCATCAGGCACTGGATGATATTTAGCGAACTTAACGAAATCGGCCAAAGTAAGCATCTGCTTCAAAATTTCGAACTGATCACCTGAGAGTAATCCGTTTCTTTCAAACTGTTGAAATACCTCATCACTGGTTTGTTCCATTGCCATTATTTGGAATCTGAATTCTATGTAAATCCTGATAATCTCTGTAAGTTCGCTATGATACTCTTTGAATTTACTTTGTTGCCATAGCTTTTTATCAGCCAGCTTATCTAAATCGCGTAAAGCAATTACATGTGGTGGTTCTTTGGGAATTTCTCTTTTTACGGTTTGTACTTCTTTCCGACTAAAAAACCAGATAAGCCAAATAATCAATGAAATAACTAATAAACTCCCAAATCCAATTCCTATATATGGTAACGCTTCCTTAAAGGTAAAAGGGGTATTCAATGGATGTTTAATATCAGCAATTCCCTGAATTGAATCAATTTGAAATGTATAAACACCAAGTACAAGTGGCCTGGATTCTATTGTATCTTCAAAATTAGTATTTCTGAATGGGAACGGTATTGCAGAAATAACATGAAATCCACTGTCAAAGGAGGTTATTGTAAATTCCTGGCTAAGCTTCAGGATTTTATCAGAAAGATAGGTTGTATCAATCCTGCTTCGTTCAAGAATTTCAACATCTTTAACAAGGGTATCTGCAAACAGGGGCATATCAACAACGAAACTTCTGTCCTGCTCTACATGAAGATAAAACTTAATCTGATCACCAATCATAATGATACTGGTGTCAAGTTTTGCTTCCACTGTTATGCCCTGAGAAATTCCAACTTTGGTGCTCATGGATAGGGCAATGAACAGTAGAAATATTATTTGTTTGAATTTATTCATATTGAATCGTCCTGTTTTATCGCTTCTTAAACAAGTTCATCAAAGGTTTCACATAGTCCTGATCAGTTTTCAGAGATACTGAATCAACTCCTGCCTTTGTAAAAATTTCTTTTTGTTTGGCATTCAAATCGAGCCACCACTTTTCATAATTATTCCTGACCTTCCTGCTTGATGTATCTACCCATTTCAGGTCGTCTGTTTCGGCATCCTTTAGTTTTATCAATCCAATGGGGGGCAGCGTGGTTTCACGTTCATCAAAAATCTTAAGGGCTATCAGATCGTGCTTTTTATTGGCAATTTTGATGGCCTCTTCATAATTCGAATCAATAAAATCAGAAACAAGGAAGGCTGTACATTTTTTCTTTATGACATTGGTGAAATATCCAAGAGCTTCGCTAATGTTAGTTTCCTTGTTCTCGGGTTTAAACTCGATGAGTTCACGAATAATTCGCAAAATATGAGTACGTCCTTTTTGAGGTGGAATAAACTTTTCAATCTTGTTGCTGAAGAAAATTACTCCTATTTTATCGTTATTAAGCATGGCCGAGAATGAAAGTACTGCTGCAATTTCTGTAATCAGGTCCTGCTTAAGTTGATGTGTGGTTCCGAATATTTTTGAAGCACTCATATCAATGATAAGCATTACGGTAAGTTCACGTTCTTCTTCATAAACCTTTATATAAGGATGATTAAAACGAGCTGTTACATTCCAGTCGATATCGCGAATGGCATCGCCATATTGATATTCCCGTACCTCGCTAAAAGTCATTCCTTTGCCCTTGAATGCGGAATGGTATTCGCCGGCAAACAAATGTTTGGACAACCGTCGTGTCTTTATTTCAATTTTCCTGACCTTTTTTATTAGCTCGCTGGCTTCCATGTTCTTTGGTTTAGAGTGAATTATGTAATTGAGTAGTTTATCGCATTTAAGAATGTGTAATCTTGAATTTCAACTTACCTTCATCACCTAATTAACGTAATTCCCTAATTACTTACTCAACAAATTTACGGTACCTCAACAGTATTCAGGATTTCAGTAATGATCTCTTCAGTTGTGATATTTTCAGCTTCAGCCTCATAGGTCAGACCTATGCGGTGTCGCATTACATCATGACAAATAGCTCTAACATCCTCTGGAATTACATAGCCCCTGCGCTTGATAAAAGCAAATGCTTTCGATGCCATTGCCAGATTAATACTTGCCCTGGGTGATCCCCCATATGAAATCATGTTCTCGAATTTATTCAATCTGTAATCTCCCGGGTTCCTGGTGGCAAAAACTATATCGATAATATATTGTTCAATTTTTTCATCCATGTACACTTCTTTCACAACATCTCGTGCTTTTTTAATAGAATCAGGTTTCAGGATGGTATTAGCCTGGGGAAATTCCTTTGCAATATTCTGACGAACTATAATCTTTTCTTCATCTTTTGTCGGGTATGTTATTACTGCTTTAAGCATAAAACGATCTACCTGGGCTTCGGGCAATGGATAGGTTCCCTCCTGCTCTATCGGGTTTTGGGTGGCCAACACCAGAAAAGGTTCTTCCAGTGGATAGCTTTCAGAACCAATAGTAACCTGCCTTTCCTGCATGGCTTCCAGTAAGGCTGACTGCACTTTTGCCGGCGCACGGTTAATCTCATCGGCCAGGATGAAATTGGCAAAAATGGGTCCCTTCTTCACAATAAATTCTTCACGCTCCTGGCTGTAAATCATAGTACCCAACAAGTCGGCAGTCAATAAGTCGGGTGTAAACTGTACCCGGTGGAATTTTGCATCGATTGTATTGGCAAGAGTATTGATTGCCAGGGTTTTTGCTAATCCCGGCACCCCTTCGAGCAAAATATGACCGTTCGATAACAGGCCAATAAGGAGACTTTCAGTGAGGTGTTTCTGACCAACTATCACTTTTTTCATCTCCATGTTAATCATCTCAACAAAAGCACTTTCGTTTTGAATGCGTTCGTTTATTTCTTTGATATCAACTGCTTGATTCATAAATAACCTTCTTTATTTATTATAGGATCAAAATTTATTAATCTTGTTGCTAATGCTTTGGCTTCATTTGCTAACTTCATACAAAATAAGATGATAGTTATTTTAATAAATTCTTATTTTTGTTAAAAAAAGTTAAAGCTCAAGAATTTGAATTTCAGGTACTTTTTATATTTATCATACTTCGGAAAAAATTACGTCGGATGGCAAATACAACCCAACGGTTTATCGGTTCAGGAATGTATCGGTAAAGCAATTTCAACAATCTTTTCAATTGATACACAAGTAACAGGATGTGGCCGCACCGATGCCGGTGTTCATGCAAAAAAATTTGTGGCACACTTCGATGCTAATTCTGAAATTGTGAATTTAGATAAATTTTGCTATTCGCTTAACAGTATCCTTTCTCATGACATTGCGATTCAGAAAATTGTTAAGGTAAAGAAAGACGCCCATGCCCGGTTCGATGCATTTTCAAGATCATACGAGTATTGGATTATTCAGCATAAAAATCCTTTTTTAATGAATTATTCATACCGGTTTTCACGGCAGTTGAATATTTCCGCTATGCAGGAGGCAGCAAATATTCTGTCTGCATATACCGATTTTACCAGCTTTAGTAAGCTTCATACCGATGTTAAGACAAACAATTGCACTATTACAAACGCCAACTGGTTATTTCAAGATGATGTATTAATTTTCAAGATCAGTGCCAACCGATTTCTTCGAAATATGGTACGGGCAATAGCCGGCACCCTGTTGGAAGTTGGAACCGGTAAACTCGGGTTAAAGGATTTTTGCAAAATAATAGAAAGAAAAGACCGGTCGGTTGCCGGTGCATCGGTTCCGGCCCATGGATTATATTTAACCGATGTTAATTATCCTTTTGATATTTTTCTTTAAAATGAAAAAGCAATTGTAAATTACCTCACCGGCTCTTCAAAGGTGGTAATCTGCATTGAAGAATTTCCAGTGGATGAATTCGTTTAAAGATCAGCTAACTTAATCTTCTTTTTTCGATGAACCTGACACAGGTAACCCAACTTGTACAGGTCGAAAACCAGGAGTGACGGGTATTTGCCATGCAGGTTACGGATCATAAACTTATCCGTCTTTCGCGATAAACAACAATAGGCCTTAAGCAATTTGAATTTTTCTAACCGATTAAAACTTAGCATGATCCGGGCATGTATCTCTATTTCTTTTGGATAATCAAGCTTATCAAGAATTTTAAGCAGATTCCGAACCCGCTGCCGCGATTTCTGCAGAAAAACTCGATTGCTTTCAAGACCAAGGTGGATCATGGGATTATCGATATGATTTATAGGAACATTATTCTTTCTTAATTCCCAGGCATATAATGTATCCTCATGTCCATAACCTGTCAGGCTTTCATCAAAACCATGTTTTTTAATGATGGATTTTGAGATCAGGAAATTATTTGTCATAAAATAAGCATACGGGTGCCTTGAACGCTCGCGTGCTGTCTGGCTTTCACGCCTCAGTCCGTATTTCCATCTTAGCTTATGATGGTCGGCCTTTGGAGCAACCGGCGAGTAAATCCATCCACCACAGACAACAATTGTTCCTTTACACAGGTCGACATAGTTTTCCAGATAATTATTATATAGGATCTCAGCGTCGCAATCCATGAACAATAAATGCTCATATTTCGCCATATCTGCCAATCGGTTGCGGATACCGGACCGGCCAATATTTTTTTCCAGTTCGAAATAGTGAACATTTGTTAACCGATCGAGTACGCAATTGATTTCCTTATATTTTTCCCCTGAATTATCATCCAATACAATAATTTCGAATACGATGTTTAAACCATTCGCCTGCTTGTGCAGGGTATTTACCAGGTTGGTAACATCAAAATCATATACAGGAATGAGAATTGAAATCATAATACCGGATCAAAAATAGAAATTAATCGTGGGCAATAAAAGTAATTGACCATTTTCATGTTAGAACTTTTTTACTCTAATTCCTTAATTCCTTCACGAATTATTTCAATATCACCTGCTGAACAGTCAACAATTGTCGAAGGGACATTATTTCCATACCCACCATCAATTACTATATCGACCAGATCGCTATACTTTTCATATATTAATTCGGGATCTGTGGTATATTCAAGAATTTCATCTTCATCGTGCACCGATGTTGATAAAATAGGATTACCAAGCTGATAAACAATTTCGCGTGCAATATTATTGTCGGGCACCCTGATTCCAACAGTTTTACGCTTTGTTTTCAATAATTTAGGCACATTGGTATTTGCCTGTAAAATAAATGTAAATGGCCCTGGCAGGTTTCTCTTCATCAATTTAAAAACCTCGTTGGGCAGTGGGCTTGTATAATCTGAAAGATGACTCAGATCGTGACATATAAAAGAAAAATTTGCTTTCGAAGTTTTCATCCCCCTGATCCTGGCAATTCGCTCAATTGCCTTTGGTTGTGTAATATCGCAACCGATACCATATATAGTATCAGTCGGATAAATAATGACGCCACCCTTTTGCAAAACTTCAACCACCTTTCGGATGTGCCGTTCGCTTGGATTTTCAGGGTAAATTCGAATTAACATGTTTTAGGGATTTAATTTCCTGTAATCGCTTAAAAATTTCTCAAGTCCCAGATCGGTAAGCGGATGTTTTAAGAGTCCAAGAATAGCATCTAAGGGACAGGTTGCAACATCGGCACCAGCTTCAGCACATTGAATAATGTGCTGTGTATGGCGAATTGAGGCGGCAAGCACTTCGGTTTCGTAACTGTAAAGCGAATACAATTCAACGATTCGGTGAATCAGGTCAACTCCATCGGATGCAATATCATCCAGGCGGCCAATAAAAGGAGACACATATGTTGCTCCTGCTTTTGCAGCCAGTAAGGCCTGACCTGGAGAGAACACCAAGGTACAATTTGTCTTAATTCCTTTTGATGTAAAATACCTGATCGCTTTAATCCCCTCCTTTATCACAGGAACTTTTACAACAATATTCTGATGAAGAGAAGCAAGTTCTTCGCCTTCACGAACCATTCCGTCGAAATCAGTCGAAATAACCTCAGCACTTACATCACCATCAACTATTTCGCAGATTGCTTTGTAATGTGCCTTTATATTATCATCACCCGAAATCCCTTCCTTGGCCATTAAAGAGGGATTTGTAGTTACGCCGTCTAATACACCCAGGTCGTTGGCTTCTTTGATCTGAGCGAGGTTTGCTGTGTCGATAAAAAATTTCATAGTCTTCCAAAATTTCGGCAAAAGTAATAATTATAATAGATTGTTTAATAAAATTGAATAGGTGAAATTTGACACACATCTGATTTCATCTATCTTTGCGCTCATTCATCAGTTTTAATCAAATGGTTTCATTAAATCAGGTTGGAGTATATTTTGGTGCATTTTGCCTTTTCAGTAATGTTTCGTTTTTAATAAATCCACGCGACAGGATCGGGCTGGTTGGAAAAAACGGAGCCGGAAAATCAAGCTTGCTTAAGGTTATTATTGGCGAAATGGGATACGAGGAAGGCAGTATCTCAAAACCAGCCGACCTGACAATTGGCTACCTTGCCCAACAAATAAAAGTAAGCAATCAGAAAACTGTTTTTGAAGAAACTTTAAATGCTTTTGAAGAGATTATTGAATTAGAGTCCGGAATTGCATCAATCAATGATGAACTTAAAAACAGATCCGACTACGATTCTGATGAATACCATACATTAATCCACGACCTGTCCCATCTAAACGAACGCTTTCATATTCTGGAAGGCGCATCGTTAGAGGCAAATATCGAGCAAGTCCTAACCGGATTAGGTTTCGAACGAACTGATTTCGACCGGCCCACAAGCGAATTAAGCGGTGGTTGGCGTATGAGGATTGAGCTGGCCAAAATACTTTTGCGACAACCGGATTTGCTCCTGTTGGACGAACCTACTAACCATCTTGACATTGAATCGATACAATGGCTCGAAGATTTCCTGAAGGATTACCCGGGCGCGGTGGTCATAATTTCGCACGATAGAGCATTCCTCGATGCGGTTTGCAACCGGACAATCGAAATTGTACTTGGAAAAATTCATGATTATAAAGTTCCATATTCTAAGTTTGAACAATTACGAAAAGAAAGACGCGAACAACAACTCAACGCATTTAAAAATCAGCAAAAGAAAATTGAGGAAACCGAGGAATTTATCGAACGCTTTCGCTACAAAGCAACAAAAGCAGTACAGGTACAATCGCGGATAAAGCAACTTGAAAAAATCGAACGTATTGAGGTTGATGAGGTTGAGAATGCACGGTTGAAATTCCGGTTCCCTCCTGCCCCCCATTCCGGTAATGATATTATTATTGTTAAGGAACTTACTAAAAAATATGGCGATCTTTTAGTGTTGAATAAAATTGATCTCTTTCTTGAAAAAGGAGAAAAAATTGCTTTTGTTGGCCGGAATGGTGAAGGTAAATCGACATTGTCAAAAATTATCGTAGGTGAAACAGATCATACAGGTGAGTTTAAAATCGGACACAATGTAAAAATCGGGTACTATGCCCAAAATCAGGATGAACTGCTCAATGAAAACAAAACCGTATTTCAGATCATTGATGATGCAGCTGTTGGAGATATGCGTACTAAAACCCGCGACCTGCTTGGTTCCTTTCTGTTTAGTGGCGAAACCATCGAAAAAAAAGTCAAGGTACTTTCGGGGGGTGAGCGTTCGCGGCTTGCACTTGCAAAAATGCTTCTCGAACCGGTTAACCTGCTTATCCTCGACGAGCCTACCAACCACCTCGACATGGTATCTAAAGATATACTGAAACAGGCACTCAATCAGTTCGACGGAACATTAATCGTAGTATCGCACGATCGACACTTTCTTGATGGATTGGTTGAAAAGATTTATGAATTCAGAAATAATAAGCTCAAAGAACATTTAGGAAGTATTTATGAATTCCTTAGAAAGAAGAAATTAGCGAGCCTTGTTGAGATTGAAAGAAAAGATAAGACTGCTAAAACAAAGAAGGAGTCCTCTGACCAAAAGCTTATTTATGAGCGAAGAAAAGAATTCGACAAAGAATTAAGGAAATTCGAAAATATTGTAAAAAAAGCCGAAGAGAAAATCCATTACCTTGAAGATGAGGTGAAAAGAATGGATGATCTTTTAGCCCAACCCGAAAATATTTCGGACGAAAACCTTTTTACCGAATACGGACGGATAAAGGCTGAACTTGAAACAGTTATGGAAGAATGGGCCGAAGCCCAGGAATCACTTGAAGCCAAGGAGAAGGAACGTGAAGCGATTTTTGGGTAAGGCTACTTTATAAAAGTTATAAGGAATACTGACCTGCCTTCCAAAGCAGCTAAAACTAAGAATATACCGTAACGACAACCCTCCTCGAACCTCCATGATTTCGAAACTCGCACAAATAAATGCCCTGCCAGGTTCCAAGGTTTAATCTGCCCCTGGAGATAGGTATGCTTACTGATGCACCAAACAAACTTGATTTCAAATGGGCCGGCATGTCATCGCTACCTTCAAAAATATGACTGTAAACAGGATGGTTTTCAGGCACAAGTTTATTCATGAATGACTCGAAATCGTCTCGCACCAATGGATCGGCATTTTCGTTAATGGTTAATCCTGCAGATGAATGCTTGATAAAAGCATGTAAAATCCCCTGCTCAGGTAATTTGCCTAATTCCTTCTCGATGTGCCGTGTAATCAGATGATAGCCTCGCGAAAATGCAGGCAGGCTTATTTCTTTTTGATCGATCATGACATTTAGCTTTTTCAGGATTAACCAAATTTAAATTTCTTGCGGATATCTTTTTTAATTAGCCACTTACAAGATAATCCTTCAGGAAATTCTACCCAGTCGCCGGCTTCGAACCGGATTTTTTCACCATTGTCAGCAATAACCTCGGCCTCACCTTCTAAAATATAGCAAGTTTCTTTCTGATCGTAATGCCAGGGAAATTCGGATTTTTCTTTGCTCCATTCCCCCCAATTCCCTGCTAAGGCAATCTCAAAATCTGAAGGCTTTTTCACTTTCATGTTCAGGTTCTTTAAATATATGTCCAAAGATAATTTTTTTGCGGATGTAATTTAATTGATCTTTCATAGTTTTGCAGGAGTAGAAAATAAATAATCATGAAAAAAATAATTACGCTCATCAGCTTAATGCTTATAATACTTTCGTCGTTTTCACAAACTGAATTATGGGACGATACGGTATTGATTTATAAATATGACATTAAACAGGAAATTGGCCCTTCTGCCTGGCGGCACACGCAGCAAAGCTTTAAAAATGCCCGGCAATTAAATGCCGACCTTGTCCTTATTCACATGAACACCTATGGAGGCATGGTCGATGCAGCCGACTCCATCCGCACTGAAATATTGAACAGCGAAATACCTGTTTACGTTTTTATTGATAACAATGCAGCATCGGCAGGTGCACTTATATCCATAGCCTGCGACCGGATTTACATGCGACAAGGGGCCAATATTGGTGCAGCTACTGTAGTTAATCAAACGGGCGAAGTGGTTCCTGACAAATACCAGTCGTTAATGCGTTCCATGATGCGGTCAACAGCCGAAGCCCATGGTAAGGATACCATCATTAGAGGAACCGATACAACCTTTAAATGGCACCGTGATCCAAACATAGCTCAGGCAATGGTAGATCCATCCATCTATGTTAAGGGTATAAGCGATACCGGAAAGGTTCTGACCTTTACTATAAACGAGGCAATCGAACATGGGTTCTGTGAAGGAAAAGCTGAGAATATCAAAGATGTCATAAAAAAAGCAGGTATTAATGAATATAAAATTGAAGAATACACCCCCGATTCCGTCGAACGTATTATCGATTTTCTTATCAATCCCTATTTGTCGAGCATTTTAATAATGATAATTATTGGTGGTATCTATTTTGAATTGCAAAGCCCAGGCATTGGTTTCCCGCTTGCTGCTTCAATAATTGCAGCCGTACTTTATTTTGCCCCCCTATACCTGGAGGGATTGGCTGAAAACTGGGAGATCATCATTTTTGTTGTAGGATTGATATTGATCGCCTTGGAAATATTTGCGATACCTGGCTTTGGTGTTGCAGGTATTAGCGGGATAGTCCTGTTGATATTTGGGCTAACCCTTAGCATGGTAGATAATGTCGATTTTGAATTTACCGCCCCAAACCTGGTTCCTGTAATCAAGTCATTGTTTATTGTAATGATCTCGTTTTTCTTTTCAATAATATTATCTATTTGGCTAAGCAAAAAATTACTTACTGCCGGTGCCTCACCGCTCTTGCCATTTGTACTTAATGCAACACAACAGAAGGACAAAGGCTTTATTGCTGTTGATAATTCGAACAAAGAAATGATTGGAAAAGAAGGAATTGCCGACACCATATTGAGACCCTCAGGAAAAGTAGCAATAGATAATGATATTTATGATGCAAAATCACTGACAGGATATATCGACAAAGGCGAAAGGGTGACTGTTATACGATTCGAGCATGGGCAATTATATGTCAAAAAAGTTCCCCGGATAAAGCCTGATACTCCAAAGTTTGCGTAAGAATTCACATAATGGACATCAATCAAAAATAATGTTAGATCATTGTTTCTTAATCAATGTAAAGTAAAACTTAAGCCTGAATTTATTAATTAAAGACCAATGCCACAATTCATTGTAAGGGATTACAAAACCGATGATTTCGAAAAAGTAAACCATATTTGGGAAGAAACCGGAATGGGAGGTAGCATCAGAGGAGATAACAGAGATGTTGTTGAACGAACGCTTGCAGTAGGTGGGAAACTACTTGTTCTGATTGATAATGAAACCGATGAGGTTATTGGCACCTCCTGGCTAACAAATGATGGCAGGAGAATTTATCTTCATCATTTTGGAATATTGCCCGAATACCAGGGAATCGGTTTAAGCAAGCTTTTACTTGACGAATCGCTCGGATTTGCCAAAGAACAAAATATGCAAATCAAACTTGAAGTTCATCAAGATAATGAAATTGCAATCCATATTTATGAAGAGGGAGGATTCGAATACCTTGGCGATTATCAGATATATATAATCAGGGACTATTCCAATCTAAACCTTTAAAGACTAACATTTTACTATACAATATTTTTAATTTCTCCATGTGCGATCCGGATTATCGATGGTCTGTACAAAAATAATCTTCACTTTTGAACAAAATTTAATCTTAATCCTTTGTAGCAAAAACAGTTTATCATGATAAAATATGTCTTATCTCTAATATTTGCTGTGTCATTCCTGGCATGCACCACAGAAATAAAATACAATCCTGAAATCACACCCCAGGAAATTGCTGATCATATTCAATATCTTGCCTCCGACAGTCTTGAAGGCAGAAAATCGGGCACAACAGGCGATAGCCTGGCAGCTTTGTATATCAAAAATAAATTTTCTGAATACGGCCTTAAACTGATGGGGCAAAATGGTTTCCAGTTTTTCGAGGCAGTAACCAATGCAAAAGCAAGCGATAATTGTTCTCTGAAAATTGGAGAAACATTATACAAGCTGAACGAAGATTTTGTACCATACTCATTTTCGGAAAATGCTGATGTTAACGCACCGGCAGTTTTTGTTGGATATGGTTTTGATATCGATGATGACAGCCTGAAATGGAACGATTATAAAGATATTGATGTTGCAGGCAAATGGGTAATTATTCTCCGTGGTGATCCTGAACTCGACAAAAGCGACAGCAAGTTTATCCCATTTAGCGATGAACGCACAAAAGTCCTGATGGCAAAAGATCATAGAGCAAAGGGAGTCATTTTTGTTTCCGGGGCCGAGATGGAAAAGAAAGATGAATTGATCAGGATATTTTATGATAAAAGTAAAAGTCGTTCCGGAATTCCTGTTGTAAATATCAAAAGATCAATAATAAACGAATATTTCGTGCAGGCCGGAATTAACAAAACAATCGAAAATCTCGAAGAAAAGCTGAACCAAAACAGGACTGCTCTTTCATTCGAAATTCAAAATAATATCAGGGCCACAATTGAAGTTATTCAGGAAAAGGCACAAACACAGAATGTTGTTGCTGTATTGGAAACTACTCATCCTGAGCACTCCTCAGAATTCATTGTTGTTGGAGCACACTACGACCATCTCGGTTTTGGAGGTATTGGATCGGGATCGAGAATACCCGACACCACAGCCGTTCATAACGGAGCCGATGATAATGCTTCGGGTGTTGCAGGAGTTTTGGAATTAGCCGGGAAGTTATCATCCATGCGCGATAGCCTAAAACGGAATATCATTTTTATGGGATTTGGTGCCGAAGAAATGGGTCTTTTAGGTGCGAAATATTTTGTAAATAATCCTTTGGTCGACATCAGTCAGATAAAAGCAATGGTCAATTTTGATATGATTGGCCGGCTCGATTCAAGCAAATCATTAATGATAGGAGGAACAGGTACAGCGATCGAAACCGACACTCTACTAAAAACACTATCGCTTACCCATCCCTTTCACCTGAAGTTTTCGCCAGAAGGAGTGGGTGCAAGCGACCATTCAGCATTTTACGGAAAAG